>NC_010337.2:985000-1122500 GCF_000019165.1 Heliomicrobium modesticaldum Ice1 | reverse complement strand
ACCAAGGATGCTGATGTCGGTCAATTGGTTGGACAAAAGGAGCATAAAAAAGGTGTTGAACAGGCAAATCACAAAGTAGGGCACAGCCTTGCCCAGGACAACCGCTGTGACCGGCATCCGGGCGGCGACGAGGATCATATTGGTTCCCCGCTCTTTTTCCCGGCAGAAGGCGCCCGACATGGTCATCAGCATTACCTGCTGCAAGACAGTCGCCACCAAACCGAAGATCAGAAAGATGCGATAATTGTAGGCAGGGTTGTAGCCAACGCGGATGGTGGCGTTGATCGGCTGAAGCATCGCTTTCGCCTTCGCAGGAACGATCCCATTCGCTTCCATCATACGCAGGGTTACGCCGGCTGACACAGTCTGAAGAACGCTAGTCGTCCCCTTGGTGGCCGCGTTGGCGATGAGCATATTGGTGCCATCGATCAGGGTGAGCACCTGGGTGGAACGTCCGTCTTTGACATCGCCGTTTAGGTTTTCCGGGATGATGACGGCCACATCGCTCTCCCCATTCTGAATGCGCTGCTCCGCCTCTTCGACCGTGTCGACAAGCCCCTGGTAGCGAAAGAGTTCCGATTGGCCGTACATGTTGATGATCTCCCGGCTCAAGGGGCTCTGGTCCTCGTCGACGATAACAAGATTCATCTCAGTGACCCGCTGGCCATCGTAGAGATAAGCGAAAAGGCTGAAGGTGACCAGGGGCGCCAGCAGGATCAGAAAGAAGGTACGCCGGTCTCGGAAGATATGGGTGAATTCCTTGGCGGCCATCAGCAGGAGTAACTCCGACAATTGCCTTACCCGTGTCGGTTGCATCCGAGTTCCCCCTTTGCTTTACCGAGGTCAATCTGCCGGTGACAACGGCCCACCTCGTCACGGTTATGGCTGAGAAAAACGATGGAGCGCACCGGATGGACCTGGGAAGCGCAACTCTCGGCGAGAACTTGCCAAAAGCGCGCCCGGTCATATGAGGGCATCTCCCGCGTCGCCTCATCGAGGATGATCAATTCCGGATCGACAGACAAAAAAGCAGCGAGTTGCAAAAACATCTTTTCCGTAAAAGAGAGGGCGGCTGCGCGCGTCCGACGGACTGCTTCGAGATGACAAAAGGTCAGGAGATCGCTGATGCGCCCCTCGATCTCCTGATCAGAGATGGAAAAAGCGCCGGCGACAAAGCGGATATTTTCCTCCACCGTCAGATCGCCGTAGAGGAAAAAACGTTCCGGCACAAAGCCGACTCGCCGGCAATGGAGGCGCACCTCACCGGAGAGCGGTCGGGCAAGTCCTGTCATGACTTGAAAGAGAGACCAGCGGATATCGCCGTCCGGAAGATAGATGCCGGTCAAGCCGTCGCTTTCAATGGTGAAGGAGATATCCTGCAACAGGGGGCGGTTCGGACGTCCGATCGCCACGTTTTTTAATTCGAGCATTGTCATTGCCATCGGCTGTTCCACCGCCTTTACCGGCTCGAACCGGTCGATCCCGCCGGCAGATAGACCTTGGCCGTCATCCCCTGCTTGAGCACACCGTCGGGATTGGGCAGTTCCACCTTGATGCCGAAGGTCTTGCGTTCAAAATCGCCCATGTCATGGCTGGCTTTTTTCGTGGCAAAATCGGCACTGGCGCTGACCCAGGTGAGCTTGCCGGTCAATCGGTTTTCGATGCCCTCTACAGAGACTTCGATCTCCTGACCTAATTGTAATTGGGCTACCTTGTCTTCCGGCACGTTAGCCTTCACCCAAACCGTATCGATATCGACGACAGTGACGATAGGCAAACCGGCGGCGACCATCTCGCCAGCCTGGACGAGCTTCGCTGTGACAACGCCCTTCTGCGGTGCCCGGATCACCGTATTGTCCACCATCGCTTGGGCGGCCTCAACGGCGGCCTGAGCCTGATCTGTCGCCGCCGCCTTCAAGGATACCTGGCTGCGGGAAGCGATGGCCAGTTGCAGTGCCGCCGCCGCCTGTTCCACCTGGGCCTTCGCGCCATCGATCTCCTCGGGCCGGGCGCCTGCTTCAACGAGAGACAGTTTTTCTTTGGCCATCTTCAACGTGGCCAAAGCGACATCGGCAGCCGACTGGGCGTCGTCGCGCTGTTTCGCCGATGCGGCGCCGTTGGCAAAAAGCTTCTCTGTCCGTTCCGCATTCAGCTTGGCATTGTCGTAGGCGACCTGGGCCTGGTCAACGGCGGCCCGCGCCTGTTCGATCTCCTGGGGGCGGGCGCCCTTTTTCAGCGCATCCAATTTAGCCTGGGCAGCGTCCAGGGCGGCCTTAGCCTGTGCCACCTGGCCGTCGACGGTATCAGCAGTGAGGGTATGACCGATCTGGGCCTGGGCGAGGGCCGCCTTGGCCTGATTTAACTGCTCTACCAGCTCGCGGCTCTCCAAGCGAGCGATGATCTGACCTGCCTCGACGCGATCGCCCTCTTTGACAAGGACCTCCTGCACCCGTCCGGCAACCTTAGAGGCGACGCTAAACTCGACTCCTTCTACATAGCCGGTCAAGGGCTGTCCCGCCCGGACCTTTGACCGAGACGCCCAGGGGAAGGCGGTAAAACCGATAGCCGTGAGCAGCACTGCGCCGATGGCGATGGCAGCCGTCAGCTTCTTATTCATCAACTCTCACTCCATTATGTACTGACCAGTCAGTTTAATCTACTGTTTGATTATAGAACTTTTATCTTCAGGGCGTCAACAGAGAAAGGTCTATCTTGATAAAACGAAAGGAAACAAAGAGACCGGCTGGCTTTATGTCCAGGCGATCCCTTCACTGACGAACCGATTGAGCGTGGATTACAGGCTCGTTTCTTTTTCTCCACAGATCCTTGCGCCGTTCAGATACTGTTGAAAGATAAAATTCCCAAGTTGTTCACAATCCATGGCGTCACCGTCGAGAATGACGCGCAGGGAGATGACAGAGATGAGCCCAAAGAGCCCGGTGGCGGAGAGCTCCGCCGGCATGGGGCGCAATTGACCTCTTTCCATCCCGGCCTGGATGATGGCGGCCAGCTGACTGTAGAAGTTGCGGAGGATTTGACGGAACTGGACTTGCCGTTCCCGGTTGAACCAGACGCCCATCAGCAGCATTTGGCAGAAATCGCGGTTCTGGTCAAAAAAGCGAACCAGTCCATAGATCGCCCGGCGTAATTGTTCTGCCGGGTCGTCACAGCCGGCGACCGCCTCATGGACATACTTGGAGAGGCGTTCCAGCCCTTCCTCCATCAAAAAAGCGATCAGATCCTCCTTACCATCGAAATGATAGTACAAGGTACCTTTAGCCACGCCGGACCGCTCAGCCACCTCATCCATTGTGGCGCGATCAAAGCCTTTTTCGGCAAAGATATCGACGGCGCCCTGAAAAATCTGCTCCACCTTGCGCATGGGCGTTCCCTCTTCCCCCCCGGTGTGCCTCATCCTACTGCCCGATTGGCTTGCCCCCGGCAGCTCCATTGAGCGACTTAAAGGCAAGGGCTTTTCCGTCTACTCTTCATCCTCTTCCCGCATGGCTACCCGGGCGAGGGCGACCACCTTGTCGTTGGCGTTCATCCGCATGATGCTCACGCCCTGGGTGACGCGGCTGAGGACGTTGATCTCATCGACGTTCAGGCGGATGATGACACCCTCGGCGGAGATGACCATGAGCTCGTCGCCGGGACGGACCACCTTGATGCCGGCCATCAAGCCCGTCTTGTTGGTAAGACGCATGGCCAGGATGCCCTTGCCGCCCCGATTTTGCTTGCGGTATTCTGAGAGAGGGGTGCGTTTGCCCATGCCGAGTTCGGTGATCATCAGCAACTCATCGTCATCCTTGACTGCATCAAGAGCGACGACAAAATCACCTTGGGTCAGTTCGATCCCTTTGACGCCGCGAGCCGTCCGGCCCATCTCGCGCACATTCGTCTCATTGAAGCGGACTGCCATGCCGTTGCGGGTCGCCAGCAGGATATCGCTCTTTCCGTCGGTGAGCTTGACGCCGATCAGTTCGTCGCCCTCATCAAGGGTCAAAGCGATCAATCCTTCTTTGCGCACCGTGTCATAGTGCTGAAGGGAAGTCTTCTTGACGATGCCGCTGCGGGTCGCCGTGAAGAGGTACTGGTCGGCAGCAAATTCCTTAACAGGAATGACGGCGTTGACCTTTTCATCGCCGGTGATCGCCAACAGGTTGACGATGGCTGTCCCCTTAGCCGTCCGCGACGCCTCAGGGATCTCGTGGGTCTTCAAGCGGTAGACCTTGCCCCGGTCGGTGAAGAAAAGCAGCGTATGATGGGTGGTGGTGACGAAGAGGTGCTCGACGAAGTCATCCTCTTTCGTCCCCATCCCGGTGACGCCCCGGCCGCCCCGGCGCTGGGCCTTGTATGTATTGACCGGCAGGCGTTTAATGTAGCCGTTGTGGGTGATGGTGATGACAGCGTCTTCTTCGGCGATCAGGTCTTCCACATCGATGTCGGCGCCGCTGCTGGTGATCTCAGTGCGGCGGGGATCGGCGAATTTTTCTTTGATCTCGGAGATCTCTTTTTTGATGATGTCCAGGACCATCTTCTCCGAATGGAGGACAGCGCGATAATAGGCGATGCTCGATAACAGCTCCTGGTACTCGTTCTCGATTTTTTCCCGCTCCAGACCGGCCAGGCGTTTGAGGCGCATGTCCAAAATGGCCTGGGCCTGCTTCTCGCTGAGATTGAATTCTCCCATCAAGATGGGACGGGCTTCATCCTCGTCCCGGGAGGTGCGGATGATCTCGATGATGCGGTCGATGTTGTCAATGGCGATGCGCAAGCCTTCAAGGATGTGAGCGCGGGCCTCGGCCTTCTCCAGGTCGTAGCGAGTCCGGCGGACGATGACGTCTTTCTGGTGCTCCAAATAGTAGTAGAGCATGTCGCGCAGATTGAGCACCTTGGGCACACCGTCGACGAGGGCCAGCATGATGACGCCAAAGGTCTCCTGCATCTGGGTATATTTGAAGAGCTGGTTGAGGACGATCTGCGGGTTGACGTCGCGGCGCAGTTCGATGACGATCTGCATGCCCCGACGATCAGATTCGTCGCGCAAATCAGTGATGCCATCAACCCGCTTGTCCCGAACCAGTTCGGCGATACGCTCCAGGAGCTTCGACTTATTCACCTGGTAGGGAATCTCATGGACGAGGATGCGCATCTTGTTACCGTTCATCTTTTCAATGCGAGCCTTGGCGCGCATGATGATGGAGCCGCGGCCTGTTGTGTAGGCCTGGCGGATGCCCTCCCGTCCCATGATCAGAGCGCCGGTGGGGAAGTCGGGGCCCTTGACAACCCGCATCAGATCTTCCACGGTCGCCTTCGGATTTTCGATCATCATGATGACAGCGTCGATGATCTCCGCCAGATTGTGAGGCGGAATGTTAGTGGCCATGCCGACGGCGATGCCCGAGGAGCCGTTTAAGAGCAGATTGGGCACCCGTGACGGCAAGACAGTCGGTTCCTCCCGCTTGTCGTCATAGTTGGGTTTGAAGTCGACGGTGTTTTTATCGATATCAGCCAGGATGTAGCTCGTGATCTTGGCCATGCGCAATTCCGTGTACCGCATGGCCGCCGCCGGGTCGCCGTCGATGGAGCCGAAGTTGCCATGGCCGTCGATCAGCATGTAGCGTGTGGAAAAATCCTGGGCCAAACGTACCGTGGCGTCATAGATGGCCGAATCGCCGTGAGGGTGGTAGCGGCCCATGACGTCGCCGACGAGACCAGCCGACTTGCTGTAGGGCTTGTCCGGCGCCCTGCCCGTCTCGTAGAGGGTATAAAGAATCCGACGATGAACAGGCTTCAACCCGTCCCGCACGTCAGGCAGCGCACGGGAGACGATGACGCTCATCGAGTAGTCGAGGAAGGATTTTTTCATCTCCTCTTCAAGTTTGATGGGGACGACTTTTCCGACCATATCTGACATCGGAGTGTTCACCTCATGTCCTATTCCGTACCAAGTCCGCTTATGCGATGCTCATCTTTACTATTATAACCAATCTTGTCGCACCTTTCAAAGGTTGCCTGCAACACGGAATGGCGAGCTGTAAATTTTTCTACGCAACCAGAAGGACTCCTTGGAAAAGGGTCGAACATAACCCTTCTGGACAAAACATTCTCTCCTTGAAGGATGGGATCGGGACTTCAAGATAAAAGGCTTTACAAAGCGCCGAATCGTTGGCACAGGCGCAACCGAAGCATATTCGAACCTCATCGGTGAAGTTGAGGTTTGCATTTACTGATAATTCAAAAAAATTATCCCTTTTTGTACCTATAGGCTTTCAACTTAACCGCCAAAGCAACAATACAAATCAATACAAAAACAATACAATCAGAAAAGGAAGGTCGCACAGATGATTTCGTTGAACAAGCGCTCTGTCGCCCGCATGATCGGCGGAATGTCCATCCTGTCCCTTTTGACGGCAACGATGCTTGCCGGTTGCGGTGGTGGGAGCAGTCCAACGGCCAAAACCGGTAGCGGTTCGGCCGGCACCAATTCCGACAATGTGCTCAAGATCGGCGTCCTCGTCGACAAAACGGGTAAAGGCGCCGACTGGGGAAAAAAGAGTGAGATCGCTGCCAGAATCGCCGTCGACGAGATCAACGGGGCCGGTGGCATCAACGGCGCCAAGATCGAACTGATTGTCAAAGACACAGGCGGGAAAAACGAGGAAGCCGTCAACCTGACGCGCATCCTCGCCGATGAAGGCGTGGCCGCCATCGTGGGACCCTTTTTCAGCGGTGAATGCGAGGTGGCCTTTCCCCAGGCCAATAAACTGAACGTCCCCATCATCTCCCCCTCCTCGGCAAAAGCCGGCGTCTCCGAAAAGAACCGCCCCTGGGCTTTCCGCAACAGCATGACCGACGACAAACTGCTCCGTGACGCGACACCGCTTTTTGTCAAAGCCTACAACGTCAAGACGGTGGCCGTGATCTATGACGAGAAGGATGCCTTATCCAAGGCACTCGGCACGACCGATCTCCCCCGCGAGTTCAAGGCCGCCGGTGTGAACATCGTCAACGAGGGCAACTACCTGACCTACAAGACCGGAGAGACCAATTTCGCCGCCATCGTCACCCAGATCAAGGCGATGAACCCCGACGCCATCGCCTTCGGCGGTCTCTACAACGAAGCGGCCAGTTTCGCCAAGGAGATGGAGCGCCAGGGCCTCAAAAAACCGGTTCTCGGCGGCAATAGCATGTATTCGGCGGCGCTGATCCAGCAAGGCGGCAAGGCGGTCGAGGACTTTGTCGCCACCTCCTGCTTTAACGTCTATGCCGATAATCCTCGGGTAAAGTCTTTCGTCGATAAGTTCAAGCCGGAGGCCGCCAAGATCACCCCTGCCGATGACCTGCCTGGCACCGTTGAGGCCCAGTTCTATGAGACCTTCTATATGATCAGCGATATCCTCAAAAAAGCGAACAAAAACGGCAACACCCCTGTCACCGATCTGCGCAACACCATCAAAGATGGCCTGACCAACCTCAAAGACTTTGAGGGACTCACCGGCAAAACCAGCATCGACGACAAGGGCGACGGCATCAAGGCCAGCTACCCCATGGTCATCAAGAACGGCAAATATGAACTGTTGAAGTAACCAAGGGTTGACATTCGCACAGGGGGAACGTCGCTACCTCGCAGGGTTTCGGCGTTCCCCTTTCCATTTCATGAAGTTGAAAGGGGATCCGAGTATGCAGCACCACGCTTTTGGGGACGAAAAGGCTATCGGCTATTATAAAATTTTTCTGCGCTGCCAGAAGGAATAATGGAGACAAGGTCGAATATAGTTTTTCTGAATTTACTGATAATTCATAAAATTACGAAAAGGAGGTGGCTGGTTTTTTTACGTTAACATCTTGACCCGAAAAAAAACAATCAGGAAAGGAAGGTCGCACAGATGATTTCGTTGAACAAGCGTTCTTTCGCCCGCATGATCGGCGGAATGTCCATCCTGTCCCTTTTGACGGCAACGATGCTTGCCGGTTGCGGTGGTGGGAGCAGTTCAACGGCCAAAACTGGTGGCGGTTCAGCCGGCAGCAGTTCCGGCAATGTGGTCAAGATCGGCGCCCTCGTCGACAAGTCGGGGAAAGGCGCCGACTGGGGAAAGAAGAATGAGATCGCCGCCAGAATCGCCGTCGACGAGATCAACGCGGCCGGTGGCATCAACGGCGCCAAGATCGAACTGGTCGTCAAAGACACAGGCGGGAAAAACGAGGATGCCGTCAACCTGACGCGCACCCTCGCCGATGAAGGCGTGGCCGCCATCGTGGGACCCTTTTTCAGCGGTGAATGCGAGGTGGCCTTTCCCCAGGCCAACAAACTGGGTGTCCCCATCATCTCCCCTTCCTCGGCAAAAGCCGGCGTCTCCGAAAAGAACCGCCCTTGGGCTTTCCGCAACAGCATGACCGACGACAAACTGCTCCGTGACGCGACACCGCTTTTTGTCAAAGCCTACAACGTCAAGACGGTAGCCGTGATCCATGACGAGAAGGACGCCTGGTCCAAGGCGGTCGGCTCGACCGATCTCCCCCGCGAGTTCAAGGCCGCCGGTGTGAACATCGTCAACGAGGGCAACTACCTGACCTACAAGACCGGTGAGACCAATTTCGCCGCCATCGTCACCCAGATCAAGACGATGAATCCCGACGCCATCGCCTTCGGCGGTCTCTACAACGAAGCGGCCAGTTTCGCCAAGGAGATGGAGCGCCAGGGCCTCAAAAAACCGGTTCTCGGCGGCGTGGGCATGTATTCGGCGGCGCTGATCCAGCAAGGCGGCAAGGCGGTCGAGGACTTTGTCGCCACCTCCTGCTTTAACGTCTATGCCGATAATCCTCGGGTAAAGTCTTTCGTCGATAAGTTCAAGCCGGAGGCCGCCAAGATCACCCCTGCCGATGACCTGCCTGGCAGCTTTGAGGCCCAGTTCTATGAGACCTTCTATATGATCAGCAATGTCCTCAAAAAAGCGAACAAAAACGGCAGCACCCCTGTCGCCGATCTGCGCAACACCATCAAAGATGGCCTGGCCAACCTCAAAGACTTTGAGGGACTCACCGGCAAAACCAGCATCGACGACAAGGGCGACGGCATCAAGGCCAGCTACCCCATGGTCGTCAAAAACGGCAAATATGAAGTGTTGAAGTAACCGGAGGTTGACTGTCAGCTGCAAAAGGGGAACGTCGCCACCTCGCAGGGTTCCGGCGTTCCCCTTTCCATTTCATGAAGTTGAAAGGAGGGAATAGGGCGTGCTTCTGCTCCAGCAGATCATAAATGGCGTTATGCAGGGCAGCATCTATGCCCTCGTCGCTATCGGTTACTCCCTGGTCTTCGGCCTGTTGAACCTGCTCAACCTGGCCCATGGGGAGTTGTTCATGCTGTCCGGTTTTATCGGGCTCTTCCTGATGACCTACTTTGACCTTCCTCTGTGGCTCTCGCTCCCCCTGACGATGCTCTCTGCCGGCGCTATCGGCGTCGCTGTTGAAGCGCTTTGTTTTCGCCCCATCAAAAAGGAGTACCACCTGGCGCCCATCGTCAGCACCATCGCTTTCGGCTCGGTAATGGTCAACAGCATGGTCAACCTGGTCGGTTCAGAACCGCAGGTCTTCCCTTCCCACGTTGACATCCCGGACATCGCTCTCGGCGGCCTGCTGATCAGCGGTTCTCAAATGGTCAGTTTCGTCATCGCTGCCACCTTGATGGTCTTCCTCTCCTACATCGTAGAAAAAACGAAACTCGGTCGGGGAATCCGGGCGATGGCAGAAAATGAAAAAGCTGCCCAGATCCTCGGTGTCGATGTGCGCAAGACGGTCATGATCACCTTCTTCATCTCCGCTGCGCTGGCCGGCATTGCCGGCATCTTGGTGGGGTTGCGCTTCGGCAAGCTGAGCCCCTTCATCGGCGCCACCATCGGCCTGAAGGCGCTGGCTGTCATGGTCATCGGCGGTCTTGGCAACATCTACGGCGCCATGCTGGCCGGCATCCTCCTGGGTGTCTTGGAAGCGGCTACTGTTGTCATCCCCGGTCTTTCTCCCTATGTGGATGCCGTCATCTGGGGATTCCTCGTCTTTATCCTGCTCTTTAAGCCGACAGGCCTCTTGGGCACACGAGTCCAGACAGAAAGGGTGTGATCGGATGGAAGAATCTGTGCTTATCTTTGCCGGTGTCAATATCATCCTGGCCGTCAGCCTCTATATCACTCTTTCCACCGGTCAGATTTCCCTCGGCCATGGCGCCTTCATGGCCATCGGCGCCTACGTCGCTTCTGTCATGACCGTCAATTTTGGAGTGCACCTCTATATTGCCATGATGGGCGCCGCCATAGCCAGCGGCCTCGTCGGCATTGCCGTCGGTTTCCCTGCGCTGCGGGTGAAAGGCATCTATCTGGCCATCGGCACATTGGGCCTTTGTGAAGTCGTAGAAGTCTTTTTTCACAAGTTTGAATACACCGGCGCGGCTTCCGGTTTCAGCGGCATGAGCGGCACCACCGTTCCCCTCGTCTGGGCTGTGGCGGCGCTCTGTATCCTCTTTTGCTGGCAACTCAGCCGTTCCCGCATGGGCTGGGCCTTCAAAGCCGTCAAGGAAGATGAAGTGGCTGCCCAAACAATGGGTCTCAACATCACCTACCTGAAGGTGTCTGCTTTCGGCATGAGCGCCGCCATGGCTGGCCTCGGCGGCGCCCTCTATGCCCACTATATCTTCTTCATCGATCCCGCCGCCTTCGGCTACCACACCTCTTTGTTGATCCTCTTCTACGTCATCTTTGGCGGCGCTGAGACCTTTTGGGGCGCCGCGCTAGGCGCTTTAATCCTGACGGTGCTCCCTACGTTCATCCGGGGGCTAGAAGAATGGCGCTTTACCGTTTACGGCCTGCTGATCATGGCCATGATGGCGATCCGCCCCCAGGGCCTGATCTCTCCGGAGACAATCCTTTGGTTGAAAAAAAGCTTTTCTCGTTCCGACAGCGCCAAGGGCGCTTCACTGGTCCTGTCCCATACCGGCTCTGCCTCAGCAGCCCCTCCTGTGTCTTCCGAAACATCAAAAACGGCATCCAACAAACCTGAGGGAGGATGCGGCCATGCTGATCGTTGATGAAGTGCATAAGAGCTTTGGCGGATTGAACGTCATTCACGAAGTCACCTTTCAGGTACCGGACGGGGTGATCTTCAGCCTCATCGGTCCCAATGGCGCTGGAAAAACAACCCTATTCAACATGATCACCGGCATCTACCCCATCGACCGCGGTCACATCTCCTACCAGGGGACGATGCTCAATGAACTGAGTCCCCATGGGATCACGCGCTTGGGCATCGCCCGCACCTTTCAGAACATTCGCCTCTTCCCCCATATGACCGTGCTGGAGAACGTGCGCGTCGGCCAGAGCCTGCTCATCGGCGCCGGGTTGCGCAGCCTGATCCCCGGCTACCAACGCCAGAAAGAAAAAGATCTGTTGGCAGAAGCGGAACGGCTGCTCGAACTGCTCCACCTGGAAGACAAAAAAGATCGCTATGCCGCCGAACTCTCCTACGGTGACCAGCGGCGGCTGGAGATCGCCCGAGCGATGGCCACAGGCGCAAAGCTGCTCCTGCTCGATGAGCCGGCTGCCGGCCTAAACCCCGAAGAAAGCCAAGAACTGAACCGGATCATCCTGAAAATCCGCGACGAGGGGCATACGATCCTGCTCATCGAACATGACATGTCGGTCGTCATGAAGATCTCCGACCGGGTCGCCGTGATCAACTTCGGCGAAAAGATCGCTGAAGGGACGCCGGCGGAGGTGCAGCAAAACCCGCTCGTCCTCGAAGCCTACCTGGGAAAGGATGACGAATGATGGAGACGATCATCAAGGTGTCCAACCTGTCTGTGTCTTACGGTCCTATCCAGGCGCTGCGGGGAATCGACATAGAAGTCCGCCAGGGAGAAACGGTGACCCTGATCGGCGCCAACGGCGCTGGAAAGACGACATTGCTGCAGACGCTGTCTGGCCTTTTGAAGCCGAGGGAGGGGACAATTGAGCTCTTTGGCGAAAATATCGGACGGAAACCGCCTCATGAGCGGGTGAAGATGGGGCTGATCCACGTTCCCGAGGGCCGGGCTATCCTGGGTCGCATGTCTGTTGAAGACAACCTGCTCATGGGCGCCTACTGCCGCGATGATGAGAAGGAGATTCAGGAGGATATGGAGAAGATCTACAATCTCTTCCCGATCCTGCGAGAGCATGCCCGCTTGCCGGCTCGAACCCTTTCCGGCGGGCAGCAACAGATGCTGGCCATCGGGCGCGGCCTGATGGCTCGGCCGAAGGTGATGATGCTGGACGAACCCTCCCTAGGACTGGCGCCCATCGTCATCGGCGAGATTTTCTCGATCATCCGCTCCCTTCGTGAGCGCGGGATCACCGTACTGCTGGTGGAGCAGAATGCCAAACAGGCCCTTAAGGTTGCCGATCGCGGCTATGTGCTGGAGAACGGCCGGATCACCCACGCCGATACAGGCATCAATCTTCTCCACAGCGAGGAAGTCCTCAAAGCCTACTTGGGGGCTTAAACAGTTCAGAGAAATCCCCTTCGCAGCCAGTGAGGGAAGATAGCGCTTCACAAGCAGGGAGCAGAGCAGGCATGGGAAAGGGATAGAAAAAAGGCAGAGGGGGAGCCAACCGATGGAGCTGTGGTCAGCCATTGAAGAAAGAAGAAGCATCCGCAAATATAAGCCGGAAGAGCCTTCTTTAGCGGTGCTGCAAAAGGTCATCGCGGCAGGGCTTTGGGCGCCGTCGAACATGAATGTGCAGCCTTGGCATTTCGTCATCGTCCGCGGAGAAAAGCGGGCAGAACTGCTGGAGGTGATCCGCCGCTCCGGCCAGGCGATCCTGCCTAAGTTGGAACGGATCTTTGCCGATAAGCCCAAGGTGATCAAGTTTACGCTAGACTTTTTTCAAGACCTGGGCAAAGCGCCGATTCTCATCTTCTGCTACGGTCCAGAAGCCTGTGCGCCGCCGTCGGGCGATCTGACCCTGTCAGAGCGGCGAGTGGCCAACTTCGAGTACGCCACCAACCTGCAGAGCGTGGCTGCAGCGATCCAAAATATACTGCTCGCCGCCCACGCAGAAGGTCTGGGAACGTGCTGGATGACTGGACCGCTCCATGTGGCTGATGAGGTGAATGAGCGCCTCGGCATCTCCGGCAAGGAACTGGTTGCCGTGATCACCCTCGGCTATCCCGATCAGTCGCCGCCAAAGCCGCCACGCAAGCCGGGACGGGTAGAATGGCTCGGCTTTGACGTCTGTGATCCCGCGAAAGCATAGGTTTTTTTCATCACTCCTCCTTTTCCTTATCTCCCATTACTCAAGATCTGAGATCAAAGCGGAAGGCGATGCCTTTGCATCGCCTTCCGCTCTCTATTTGATTGAATGCTTCAGTCTCATGCATACTTCGGTCTTGCTGAAATAAGGCCTAGAGACTTCGTTCCAGCAGCTCCACCAGGTCGAGCGTCTGCACCCGTTCTTCCGCCTCCCGGGCTTTGCAGCCGTCCGTCAGCATAGTCAAGCAGTAGGGGCAAGCCGAGCAGATCACTTCCGCCCCTGTTTGCAGCGCTTCGTCAGTGCGGTTTTCATTGATGCGGCTGCCCAGGTGTTCTTCCATCCACATGCGGCCGCCGCCAGCGCCACAGCAGAAGGACTTTTCCAGACTGCGCGGCATCTCCGCCACCTTGATCCCGCCGATGGCGGTAAGGACGTTGCGAGGCGGCCCATAGATCTCATTATAGCGGCCTAAGTAACAGGAGTCATGAAAGGTGACCGTCATATCGACAGGCTTGGTCGGTTTCAGTTTTCCTTCCCGTACCAGTTGCTCCAACAGCACCGTGTGATGGATCACGTCAAAATTTCCGCCAAATTGAGGGTATTCGTTTTTGATGGTGTTGTAGCAGTGCGGGCAGGCGGTGATGATCTTGCTGACCTTCAACTCTTTCCAAGTCTCCACATTGGTCATGGCCATCTCCTGGTAGAGATACTCATTGCCCATCCGGCGAGCCGTTTCGCCGCAGCACCACTCATCGCCGCCTAAAATGGCGAAGGATAGACCGGCCCGTTGCAACAGGCGAGCAAGGGACAAGGTCACCTTGCGGGCGCGATCGTCAAAAGAGCCGGCACAACCTACATAGAAGAGGTATTCCGCCTCCGGCGCTTCGTCCAAGGTGGGCACTCCCAGACCCTCTGCCCATTCGCCGCGTCGTCCCTTAGGCAAGCCCCAAGGATTTCCTTGTTTTTCCATGTTGTTAAAAGTCCGTTGCACATCCTCAGGAAAGTCGCTCTCCGTCAGGACCATGTAGCGGCGCATCTCTACCAGTTTAGGGATATGCTCATTGCTGACCGGGCAAGCCTCCATGCAGCCCCGGCAGGTGGTGCAGCTCCAAAAGAAATCTTCGCTGAAGATCTCACCGGTCACTTTTTTCTCCATAATCGCCTGCTCGCCCTCGGTGAGGACGCCCTCGGCTGCCGCTGCAACCTCTTCAGCGCCTGCCCTTCCTTGCCCAACGCCCTTGGCAGCCGACCTTTGCTTATGAATCTTGTCCAACAAGGGGCCTTTTTCGTCGATATGGCTGCGCAACGTCACATGAAGCGCCTTCGGGTTGAGCGGTTTCCCTGTCTGATAGGCAGGACACTGATCGGTGCAGCGACCGCACTGGACACAGGTGTAGGCGTCAAAAAGCTCTTTCCAAGTGAAGTCCTCCATTTTGACCGCACCATAGGATTCTACCGACTCGTCTTCAAAGTCGACCTTGCGCAAAGCCCCTTTTGGCTCCAAAGACTTCCAGTAAACATTTAGAGGTGCAAAGAGGAGATGCAGATGTTTGGATCGGGGAATCAGGACGGCAAAAGCGAACATGGTGATAAAGTGCAGCCACCAGAAGAACCAAAAAGCCTTTTCTGCCTGCTCCGGTTCATAGCCGGCAAAGAGTTTGGACGCCAAGGCGGCCACCGGCGCATAGGCCATTTTTTCGACGCCTTCACCCGCCACAAACTGAGCGCCATGCGATAGGGCTTCACTGGTGACGATGATCAGGATAAAGGCCAGGATCAGAAAAGCCTCGCCGCTGTTTTCCAAGCGCTCCGGCTTAAAGACGGTCCGCCGCAAAAGGCTGCCGATGACGCCGACAGCGACGAGCACAAGAAAGAGATCTTTGATCCACAGATAGGCGGGGTTGTCTCCCACCCCGGGAAGGGGGTGGGAGAAAAACCCTTCGACCACCATATTGACCACGCCGAGGCCGAGGACGAGAAATCCCCACATGATCAACAGGTGCAGACCACCGGAAATCGGATCGTGCAGCACCTTTTTTTGCCCCAATACATGAGTGAACACCGCATGTAACCGCTCATTGGAACGATCCCAGCGATCTTCCGCCTTGCCAAACTGGGTGTAGCGATAGCGGCGGCTGATCTCATAGTAGGTGTAACCGCCGACGACTGCGAGGAGGCCGCAAAAAGCCGCTGCGTTGATTCCGTTCATCCTGCCTGCTCCACGTTCCGAAGGCGCTTACACTCCGCTGTCAGCAAGGGAATCACCTCAAAAAGGTCGCCTACGATGCCATAGTCAGCCACTTTGAAGATGTTGGCCTCCGGGTCTTTGTTGATGGCGACGATCACCTTGGATCCGCTCATCCCGGCCAGGTGTTGGATCGCTCCGGAGATGCCGGCAGCGATGTAGAGCGTCGGAGAGACGGTTTTCCCAGTCTGCCCCACCTGGTCTTGATGAGGACGCCAACCGGCGTCGACGGCGGCCCGAGATGCGCCGACGGCAGCGCCCAACACATCGGCCAGTTCTTCAAGGATGCGGAAGTTTTCTCCACTCTTCATCGCCCGCCCGCCCGAAACGATGATGTCGGCTTCTGTCAGTTCCGGACGGCTGGAAACCTGACGGACCACTTCACGAACGAGGACCCGCAAGTCATCTGAGGTGAGCGATACTTCTGCCTTTTCCACGACAGCCGTTCCCCCTGTCGCTTCGGCGACGGGGAAGACATTAGGCCGCACCGTCACGATCAGCGGGTAGGCAGCAGGGCTGACTTTTTGAAAGGCCTTGCCGGCATAAATGGGGCGGATGAAGTTCCCCTCCACATAGTCGATGACGTCGCTGATCTGGCCGGCGCCGACCCGTTGGGCCACCCGAGGTGCCAGATCTAAACCAGTGGCTGTGTTGCCGATCAAGACGATTTCCGGTTGTTCCCGTTTGATCCCTTCGGCCAGCACACGGGCGTACTTGGCCGTCGTATAGGTCTTCAAATCAGCCTGCTCGGCCACAATCACCTTGCTCACGCCGTAGTTGCCTAGTTCCGCTGCTAAGGCTGAGACGCCATCTCCGATTAAGAAGGCCTCTACCTCGCCCAACCGGCGGGCCAGGTTGATCATTTCAAGACTGATTTTTTTCAGTTTTTGGTCCTGTATTTCCGGTACGACCCAGACCTTTGCCATGCCCAAGGTTCCTCCCTTATTTTTGTTCTTTTTTATGCCTTCGCCCTGCAGCGCGCCGTTAGATCACCTTAGCTTCTTCCCGCAAGGCGCTCACTAAGGCTTGCACAGCCGAAGCGGGATCGTCTTTGAAGATCTTGCCGGCCGCCTTGGCTTGAGGAAGGAAGGTCTCGAGAACCTTCACCTTTGCCGTCGCGCCCGCCGGCAGCAGGCTGCTGGCCGAAACCGTCTTCAGTTCTTTTTTCTTCGCTTGCATGATCCCTTTCATGTTGGGGTAACGAGGATCATTGAGGCCACGCTGGGCGGTAACCAGCGCCGGCAGGGGCGCTTCGATGACCTCGCTGCCGCCGTCGATCTCCCGCCATGCGATCGCTTTGCCGCCTTCGATTTGGAGCTTCGTCACTACATTGAGTTGCGGCAGGTTCAACTGTTCGGCCACGCGGACGGCGACCTGGGCTGAACCGTCATCGATCGCCCGCCAGCCGCCGATCACCAGATCAAAGCCCCCTTCTTGAATGACTGTGGCTAAGGCGGTGGCTACGATGGCTTCATCGACAGCAAGGCCTTCCATATCGACGCGCACTGCCCGATCGGCCCCCATGGCCAGCGCCTTGCGCAGCGCCTCCTGTACCTTTCCATCGCCAGCGGAAATGACGACCACTTCACCCTGACCGGCCTTTTCCTTGATCCGCAGGGCTTCTTCCACAGCCAGCTCATCATAGGGGTTGATGATGTAGGTGACCCCTTCCGGCACGACAGCGCCATCTTTGACAACGATCCGATCTTCCGTATCAAAGGTCTGTTTGAGCAATACAGCAATTTTCACCTTTTATTAACCTCCTCTATCTGCCTTGAAAATTTGCTTTGCGTTTTTGCAAGAAGGCGGCCATGCCTTCTTTTTGGTCTGCCGTGGCGAATCCTGCCGCAAACAGTTCCCTTTCATAGGCAAGGGCCCGCTTCAGATCCATGTTGCTGCCTTCCCGCAACGCCGCTTTAGAGGCGATGACAGAGAGGGGGCCGGCGGCGGCGATGCGCCCGGCGATGGCTTTCGCCTCATCCATCAGCGCTTCGGCGGCAACCACCTTGTTGACCAAGCCGATGCGCAGCGCTTCATCGCTGCCGATCATGTCGCCGCTGTACAACAACTGCGCGGCCATGCCGCGGCCGACAAGGCGAGGCAGCCGCTGGGTGCCGCCAAAGCCGGCGATGACGCCAAGGGAAACCTCCGGCTGGCCGAAGCGGGCATTTTGGGCGGCGATGCGAAAATCACAGGCCATGGCCAGCTCACAGCCGCCTCCCAGCGCATAGCCATTGACCGCAGCGATCACCGGCTGGGGCAGTTCCTCAATTCGGTTGAAAACCTGCTGGCCCAATCGAGAGAAGGCCCTCGCCTCAGCGATGCCATAAGCGCTCATCTCGGCGATGTCGGCGCCGGCGACAAAGCTTTTCTCTCCAGCGCCGGTGACGATGACGACGGCGATCTCCCGCATTTCGGCAATAGCGGCAAAGGCTTGGTCCAACTCCTGCAACACTGCCTTGTTCAGCGCATTGAGCACTTTGGGGCGGTTGATCGTCACAACGGCGATAGCGCCAGAAGATTCGTAAATCAGGTTTTGAAACTCCATCAGCGCCGTTCCTTTCTCCGTGGAAAAATATTCCTACATTGCAATTCCTACATCATGTCCTTATACCGACCGCTCAGCATGTCAGCATCAGCGAAGCAGATGCCGGGCGATGACCATCTGTTGGACCTGATTGGTTCCCTCGTAGATCTGGGTCACCTTGGCATCGCGCATATACCGTTCCACCGGGTATTCCCGTGTGTAGCCGTATCCGCCCAGCAATTGAACACAATCAGAGGTCACCCGCATGGCCGTGTCGGTGGCAAATTTTTTGGCCATCGCTGCTTCTTTGCCATGGGGCTTGCCCATGGTTTTCAGCCAAGCCGCCCGGTAGACGAGCAGGCGGGCGGCATCGACCTCCGTCGCCAAATCAGCGACCATCCACTGGATGCCCTGGTTTGCTGCAATCGGGCGCCCGAACTGTTCACGCTGCCGAATGTAGCGAAGGGCATACTCGAGAGCGCCCTCGGCGATGCCCAGACCCTGGGCAGCAATGGCGATCCGGCCGCCGTCGAGGAGTTGCATGGCCACCTTAAAGCCTTGTCCCACATCGCCGAGGACGTTCTCTTTCGGCACCAGGGCGTTGTCGAAGTGAAGCTCACAGGTGACCGAGCCGTTAAGCCCCATCTTCTCGACAGGCCGTGACACCGTCATGCCCGGCGTATCTCTCTCGACAATCAGGCAGGTGATCCCCTCTGCACCGCGGCTGGCCGGATCGGTGCGCACGAAGGTGATGAAAAGGCCTGCCTCGCTGGCGTTGGTGATGAAGACCTTATTGCCGTTCAACCGCCAATATTCGCCTTCATCAGAGGCCATCAAGGTGAGACTGGCCGCGTCAGAGCCGGCGTTCGGCTCTGTCAGCGCATAGGCGCCGATAATCTCACCAGCCGCCAGGGGTGCCAGGTACTTTTCCCGCTGAGCTTCGGTACCGAAGCAAGCGATGCTGGTGCATGCAAGGCCTGTATGGACGGCCACGATCACCGCTGTCGAGGCGCAGACTTTGGCCAGTTCTTCGATCATCAGCACATAGGACAGATAATCGCCGCCAGAACCGCCGTATTCTTCGGGAATGGTCAATCCCAGCAGCCCCAGTTCGCCCATCTTGGCGATCGTCTCGCGAGGAAAGCGATGCTCCCGATCGACTCCCTCTGCGGCGGCAGCCACTTCGTTGCGGGTAAACTTGCGTACCATCTCCAAAAACAGCTCTTGTTCCTCATTCAACGTAAAATCCATAAGGTCGCTCCGTCACCCTTTCTTATCTGACGTGCCGACTCGACAACCGGCTCAGCCTTGCGCCGCCTTTTCGTGATCAGCCGTATCGGTAAAAACCGCGTCCCGATTTGCGCCCGAGCCAACCGGCTTTGACATACTGGCGAAGCAGCGGGCAGGGACGGTACTTGGGATCGCCATAGCCCGCTTGAAGGACTTCCAAAATGGCCAGCACCGTATCGAGTCCGATCAGGTCGGCCAAGGCCAGAGGGCCCATAGGATGATTCATGCCCAGCTTCATGATCATATCAATGTCTTCAGCCGTGGCTACCCCTTCGTAGAGGCACCAGACGGCCTCATTGATCATCACCTGCAGCACCCGGTTGGAGATGAAACCTGGTACATCGCGGCAGGTAGCGGGCGTCTTGCCGAGATGGCGACTCAGCGCTTCGATGGTCTCGTAGGTTTCGTCCGATGTGGCTAAGCCGCGAATGATCTCCACCAATTTCATCAGCGGCACCGGATTCATAAAGTGCATGCCGATCACCTGTTCTGGCCGGCTGGTGACGGCAGCGATCTCAGTGATCGGCAGTGAAGACGTGTTGGAAGCGAGGATGGCATCGGCAGGAGCAAGGCGGTCCAGTTCCCGGAAGATGTTGGCCTTCACGTTCATATTCTCCACGACCGCTTCAATAGCGATTTGACAATCGGCCGCAGCAGCCATATCGTCGCAAGGCTGCAGTCGTCCCAGTGTGGCCTCCATTTCTTCGGCAGAAAGCTTACCTTTTTCGACAAACTTGGCAAGACTTTTTTGGATCCCTTGCAGCCCTCTTTGGACCGCTTCTTTGTTGACGTCATGGAGAATGGTGGTGAAACCGGATTGAGCAGCCACTTGGGCAATGCCGCTGCCCATCTGTCCGGCGCCGATGACCATGATAGTTTTTATTTCCATTTACTTCATCCTTTCTGAAGTCAGAATCAATCGACACGCACCATGAGCGCATCCCCTTGGGCAGCGCCGCTGCAGATCGCTGCCATGCCGATGCCGCCGCCTTTCCGGCGCAAGCTGTGAATGAGGGTGGCGATGATGCGGGCGCCGCTGGCGCCGATGGGGTGGCCGAAGGCGACAGCGCCGCCGTTGATATTGACTTTTTCCAGGTCAAAGCCGGCCACTTTCTGGCTGACGAGAACAACGGCGGCAAAGGCCTCATTGACCTCAAAGAGGTCAACCTGATCCAGTCTTTTTCCCGTCTTGGCCAGCAGACGGTTGATGGCGTGACCCGGTGCGGCGGCAAGCTCCCTCGCTTCGAGGGCCACTTCTGTATGGCCGATTAAGGTGGCCAGAGGACGAATTCCTAGTGACTCCGCTTTTTCCCGGCTCATCAAGAGGAGCGCGCCGGCGCCGTCGTTGACGCTAGGCGCGTTGCCGGCTGTGATCGTCCCCTGGGGATCGAAGATGGGCGCCAATTTCGCCAATCCCTCTCGGGTGGTGGGCCGAGGCTGCTCATCTTGACTGACCACCGTCGGCGCACCTTTTTTCTGAGGTACCGTCACCGGCACGATCTCCTCTGCCATGTAACCGCCGGCGATGGCGGCCGCCGCCCGTTCTTGGCTGCGCAAAGCCCATTCATCCTGCTCTTCGCGGCTGACGCCATACTCACGGGCCATGTCAGCACCGTGCAGAGCCATATGGCGGTTGTAAAAGGGACACCAGAGCCCGTCATGAACCATCAAGTCGACAGCCTCGAAGTTGAACATGCGCTGTCCCCAGCGTGCCGCCGGGAGGAAATAAGGCGCTTGGCTCATGCTCTCCATGCCGCCGGCGACTGCTGCCTCGATCTCGCCTGCGGCGATCATCCGCGCAGCCAAGGCGACAGCGATCATGCCGCTGGCGCAGACCTTATTGACCGTCAAAGAAGGCGTCTCCCAAGGAATACCTGCCAAGCGTGCCGCCTGGCGGGATGGGATCTGACCGGCGCCGCCTTGGAGCACCTGTCCCATGGTGACATACTCCACCATCTCCGGTTCGACACCGCCTTGCCGCAAGGCGCCCTGAATGGCAGCAGCACCCAGGTCGACGGCCTTCAAGGAAGCCATAGCACCGCCGAACTTGCCAAAGGGCGTCCGGACTGCGCTGACAAATACCACTTCACGCAACAAAACCACTCCTCATTCTCTACGGTCGCCGGCAAAGGAACCGCGCAGTTACGTAATAGCTACGCAAAAAAAAGCAAAAATCCTGCTCGATTATTCTAAAAAATCTCTTTATTTAGAAAAATTAAATTGTTGTAATAATAATAAATTGATTTTTTAATTGTACTTTGTGTTCTTTTTCTCAATATGGGTTTTTTGATTAAGAATTTTTTTATTATTCCGATTATTTTTGCAGGAAGATGGTCCTTTATGGAGAAGGGATATTCCTGCCTGAGTTATAGCGGCACATCTTCAATCGCCAGACAAGACAAGGGCCTTTGATCACTCGGGCAACCATTTCGCGCAGGAGGAGGTATCTGCATTGCCCGACTCGTTCAACATGACCAACTACGAACAGACCTTTGCCGAGTTTCAATGGGAAGTCCCCGAATCGTACAACTTTGCCCGTGATGTCATCGACCGTTGGGCCCTAGACCCGGACCGACTCGCCCTGTGGTGGGTCGACGACTACGGGAATGAAGACAAGAAAACCTTCCGTGAATTGAGCGATGCTTCGCAACGCCTTTGCAACGTTCTTCGTGAGCAGGGAATCGGCAAAGGCGATGTGGTCGTCGTTATCCTTCCACGCCTCGTCGAATGGTGGGTCATCAACATCGCTTGCCTGCGCATGGGCGCTGTGATCAGTCCGGGAACAATGCAATTGACAGCTAAAGATATCCGATTCCGCCTGCAGATGGCAGATGCTCGTTGTATCATCACCACTGACGCCATTGCTGAGCGGGTCGATGAAATTTATGGAGAGTGTCCGACCTTGCAAAGCCGCATTCTCATCGGCGGCGAACGAGCAGGCTGGCTTCGTTATCATGAAGCCATGGCAACGGCATCGGACAGCTTTCCCACTGTTGACACAGCGGCCGATGACAGCGCCATCCTCTACTTCACCTCTGGCACGACAGGCTATCCTAAGATGACCCTCCACACCCATACAAGCTACCCCATCGGCCACACGGTGACAGGCCGCTACTGGCTTGACCTGCGTTCAGAAGACCTGCACTGGAATCTGAGCGATACAGGCTGGGCAAAAGCCGCCTGGAGCAGCTTTTTTGGGCCCTGGATCTGCGGTGCTGCCATTTTTGTCCATCACAGCGACCGTTTCGATCCGAAGAGAACTTTGGAACTTCTCGATCAGTACCCCATCACCACCTTCTGCGGCGCGCCCACCATCTACCGCATGCTGGTGTTGGAAGATCTGAAACAGTATCGCTTCTCTCGCCTGCGCCACTGTGTCGGCGCCGGAGAACCGCTCAATCCCGAGGTGATCGACATCTGGAAGGAGGCCACCGGCCTCACCATCCGCGACGGCTACGGCCAGACCGAATCGGTTCTCCTCGTCGGCAGCTTCCCTTGCTTGGAGCCGCGCATCGGTTCCATGGGCAAGCCGGCGCCTGGTTTTGACGTGCAGGTCATCGACGATGAGGGCAATATCCTGCCGCCGAACAAGGAAGGCGACATTGCCGTCCGCGTCAAGCCGAAACGTCCCGTCGGGCTTTTCAAAGAATACTGGCGCGATCCGGAAAAGACCGCTTCCGTTTTTCGCGGCGACTGGTATCTTACAGGCGACCGGGCCTATCGCGACGAAGATGGCTATTTCTGGTTTGTCGGCCGGGCTGACGACGTGATCCTCTCGGCTGGCTACCGAATCGGTCCTTTTGAGGTGGAGAGCGCCCTCTTAGAGCATGAGGCAGTCGCCGAGTCGGCAGTCGTCTCCAGCCCGGACGAGATCCGAGGCGAGGTGGTCAAGGCCTTTGTCGTGCTCCGCCCCGGATTCATGCCTTCTGATGATTTGGCCGATGAGTTAAAGGAGCACGTCAAAAAAGTGACGGCTCCCTACAAGTATCCCCGCCTGATCGAATTCACACCTTCCCTGCCCAAGACCGTCTCCGGCAAGATCCGCCGTGTCGAACTGCGCAACCGCGAATGGCAGGATCACCGCAAGGCCTGAGCAAAAACCTCAACCTGATAAAAAGGCCCCTGAGCAGCGCCACCTCACCGAGAAGCGCCTGCCAGGGGGTCTTTTGCTTGTTCACATGTTCCGCCGGTACCTGCCGCCCACCTCATAGAGGGCTGCCGTGATCTGTCCCAGGCTGGCCACCCGGACCGTTTCCATCATCTCTGCAAAGATATTGCCGCCGCTGCGGACGACCGCTTTCAGGCGCGCCAGCGCCTGCGTCGCCGCTGCTTGATGTTTGCTGTGAAATTGGCGCAGGTGATCGATCTGCTGTCTTTTTTCCGCCTCTGTGGCGCGGCTCAATTCCATCTCATCGGCTATCTCGGTACCTTGGGGATTGAGGAAGGTATTGACACCGATGATCGGCAGTTCCCCTGTATGCTTGCGCATCTCGTAGAGCAGCGACTCCTCTTGGATCTTGTTCCGCTGGTACTGCGTCTCCATCGCGCCGAGGACACCGCCGCGCGCATTGAGGCGTAAAAACTCGGAGAGGACCGCCTCTTCGACCAGATCGGTCAGCTCCTCAATGATAAAGGCGCCTTGCAAAGGATTCTCATTTTTGGTCAGCCCAAACTCTTTGCCGATGATCAGCTGGATGGCCATCGCTCGCCTTACCGACGCCTCTGTCGGCGTCGTTATCGCTTCATCATAGGCGTTGGTGTGCAAAGAGTTGCAGTTATCATAAATAGCCGACAAGGCCTGCAGTGTTGTCCGGATGTCGTTGAAGTCCATCTCCTGAGCATGGAGAGAGCGGCCCGATGTCTGGATGTGATACTTGAGCTTTTGGCTGCGCTCATTGGCACGGTACTTCTGTCTCATCACCACCGCCCAGATGCGCCGGGCCACCCGTCCCAGCACCGAGTATTCCGGATCGAGGCCATTGCTGAAGAAGAACGACAGGTTGGGGGCGAAATCATCGATCTTCATCCCCCGGCTCAGGTAGTATTCCACATAGGTGAAGCCGTTGGCCAAGGTGAAGGCCAGCTGGGTGATCGGGTTGGCACCCGCTTCGGCGATGTGGTAGCCAGAGATGCTGACCGAGTAGTAGTTGCGCACCCTTTCTTGGATGAAATACTCCTGAATGTCGCCCATCATCTTGAGGGCAAAATCGGTGGAGAAGATGCAGGTGTTCTGCCCCTGATCCTCCTTGAGGATATCGGCCTGCACAGTGCCGCGCACCCGTTGCAGCGTCTCTGCCCGGATGCAAGCCCACTCCTCCGGATTCGGCAGGCGTCCCTCCCGCTCGGTAAAGGCGTCGATCTGCTGATCAATGGCGGTGTTCAAGAACATGGCCAACAGGATCGGCGCTGGGCCGTTGATCGTCATAGAAACTGATGTATTGGGCGCACAAAGGTCGAAACCGGCATAGAGGCGCTTCATATCGTCCAGCGTGCACACATTGACGCCGCTGTTGCCGATCTTGCCATAGATGTCCGGCCGTTCCGCCGGGTCCTCGCCATAGAGGGTGACGCTGTCAAAAGCCGTACTCAAGCGGACTGCCGGATCATCTTTGCAGAGATAGTGAAAACGCCGGTTCGTTCGCTCTGGTGTGCCTTCTCCTGCAAACTGGCGCCGCGGATCCTCCCCTTCCCGCTTAAAGGGAAAAACACCTGCCGTAAAGGGAAACTGGCCCGGCACATTTTCTTTGAGCGCCCACCGCAGGATCTCCCCCCAATCTTCAAAACGAGGAAGGGCCACCTTCGGGATGGCTGTTCCCGACAGGGTAGTTGTAAAGAGGGAGGTGACGATTTCCCGATCACGCACCTTGGTGACCCATTTTTCCTGGCGGTAGGCGTCACGGAGACACTCCCAGTTATCCAGGATCTTCCGGCAATCAGGGTGCAGCCTTGCCTGCCAAGTTTGCATCTCTTCGTCCAGCAAAGCCAAGGCGGATTCGCGGACGGCTTTAGCCTCCTCGGCAGAATCATCCTTTTGTTCCGCCAGCAATTGCCGTGCTCCCTGCAACTGATAGAGCCGTCGAGCCACCTGAACCTGTTCGTCTACAAAGGCGCGATAATCGCGGACAACATGAACGATCTCAGCCAGGTAATTGACCCGTTCCGCAGGGATGATGCTCGCAGAGGTTCGGCCCCTTTTCGCCGAAGCCATCGTTGACGGCGATGCCATCGAAGGGGATGAGCCTGGCAAAGGGCTATGCGGCGCCACAGGCAAAGGCCAGCGTCCTGCTGTCTTCTCCTTCACGATCGCCATCAAACGGTGAAAAAAAACCTGGACGCCCGGGTCGTCAAACTGGCTGGCCACGGTGCCGAAGACAGGTATCGCATCATCGGCGATCGCGAAGTTGTTGCGGCTTCGCCGCCATTGTTTGCGAACGGCCCGCAGCGCGTCTTCGGCGCCTCGCCGATCATACTTGTTGATGACGACGGCGTCGGCTAGATCGATCATGTCGATCTTCTCCAGCTGAGTGGCGGCGCCGAATTCGCTGGTCATCACATAGACGGAAACATCGCAGACATCGATGATCTGATGGTCCCCTTGACCGATGCCGGAGGTTTCCACGATGACAAGGTCATAACCGACCGCCTTGACGACGGCGATGGCATCATCAATGGCGCGGCTCAGTTCGCTCCGCGAATTGCGCGTCGCCAATGAGCGCATGAAAACACGAGGATGATGGATCCCGTTCATGCGGATGCGATCGCCCAACAAGGCGCCGCCTGTCTTCCATTTGGACGGGTCGACTGAGAGCAAAGCCAGCCGCTTATCCTCATAGGCCGCTAAAAAGCAACGCACCATCTCATCGATCAGCGAGCTTTTACCGGCGCCGCCTGTCCCTGTCACCCCGATGACAGGCGTCTTTACGCCCCTTTGACGCAAGCCTTCAAAGAGCGAAGACAAGGCAGGTCGGTTCGCCTGCACATTTCTCTCAGCTAAGGTGATCCAGCGGGCTACCTGAGGCCAATCGCGCTGTGCCGTCGACAGCCTTTCTATGTTCTCCGGTTCTTCCTCAGCAGGATCAAAATCGGCCTGACGGACCAGGTAGTCGATCATGCCCTGCAAACCCATCTGTCGCCCATCTTCGGGAGAAAAGATCTTGCAGACACCATAGGCTTCCAGTTCGCGAATCTCTGCAGGCACGATCACCCCGCCACCGCCACCGAAGACGCGAATATGAGCGACCCCCCGTTCGCGGAGCATGTCGATGATGTACTTGAAGAACTCCATATGGCCGCCTTGGTAAGAGGTGACGGCGATGGCCTGGGCATCTTCTTGAATCGCCGCATCGACGATCTCCGCCACAGAACGGTTGTGACCGAGGTGGATCACCTCGACGCCGCTGGCCTGCATCAAACGCCGCATGATATTGATCGACGCATCATGGCCGTCAAAGAGGCTCGTCGCCGTCACGATGCGCACGGCATGACGCGGCCGGTACGGTTCTGTCATGCTCTTCTCCGTCCTCTTCCCTTATTTCAACAGCGCTGCAGCGATGACGGTGCGCTGAATCTCACTGGTGCCTTCGTAGATCTCGGTGATCTTGGCGTCCCGCATCATCCGCTCGACAGGATACTCCCGTGTATAGCCGTATCCGCCATGGATCTGCACCGCTTTGGTCGTCACCGCCATGGCCACCTCTGAGGCATAGAGCTTTGCCATCGCAGACTGCTTGCTGTAGGGCAGTCCGGCGTCTTTTAAGTAAGCCGCCTGGTAGACGAGCAGTCGAGCTGCCTCGATGGCGGTGGCCATATCGGCCAGCATCCACTGAAGTCCCTGGTTGGCACTGATCGGTTTGCCGAATTGTTCCCGTGTCTTGCTGTAGGCAAGGGCCTGATCGAAGGCACCCTGGGCAATCCCCAGCGCCTGAGCGGCGATGCCGATGCGGCCGCCATCCAGGGTCATCATGGCGATCTTAAACCCCTGTCCTTCTTCACCCAACCGGTTTTCAGCAGGGATGCGGCAGTTTTCAAAGATCAGCTCATAGGTGTAAGAGGCGCGGATGCCCATCTTATGTTCCTTCTTGCCGAAGCTGAAACCCGGCGTTCCTTTTTCCACGATAAAGGCCGTCGTGCCGCGGTGTTTCTTCGCCGGATCTGTAGAAGCGATCACCACATAGATATCGGCCCACTCACCATTGGTGATGAAGATCTTGGTGCCATCGAGGATGTAGTCGTCCCCGTCACGGCGGGCTATCGTCTTGAGCGATCCGGCATCCGAACCGGCGCCCGGTTCTGTAAGGCCGAAAGCGCCCACCGACCGACCTTCCGCCAGAGGGTTCAGGTATTTTTGTTTCTGCCCTTCCGTGCCAAAAGCATCGATCGGCCAGGCGCAGAGCGATGTATGAGCCGAAAGAAGCACGCCAGAGGAGGCACAGACACGGCTCAGCTCCTCGACGGCGATGATATAGCTCAGGTTGTCCATCCCTGCGCCGCCATAGCTGTCCGAAAAGGGGATCCCCGTCAGCCCCAATTGGGCCATGCGATCCCATAAAGAGCGGTCATAATCCTCTTTCTCATCCATTTCGGCCGCCTTCGGGGCGATCTCCGACTCAGCAAAATCACGCACCGTCTGGCGCAGCATCTCTTGCTCTTCCGAAAGACGAAAAATCATGTCAAAGCCTCCTCATTCATTTCACAGTGGAAAAAGTACGTTTTTTTATAGCCCAGAGATCTGCTTTTTCTTTCGAGGAGAAAAAACAAAAATCCTGCTGATATTTTAAAAAATTCTGACTATTAATAATAAATAAATATCGGTCGACTTTTCTGTCAACCGATATTTCTACCGATATTTCTATAGGGGGATTTCTTTGATGTCCTTTTGGTGTAGGTCAGATATCCAAATTCCGCACGTCTTTGGCATGGCTCTGGATGAAGTCGCGCCGCGGCTCGACCCGGTCACCCATCAGGGTGGTAAAGATCAACTCTGCCTCAGCAGCGTCTTCCAGGGAGACTTGCAGGATGGTCCGGTTCTTAGGATCCATGGTCGTCTCCCAGAGTTGTTCCGGATTCATCTCGCCAAGACCTTTATAACGCTGGATGGTGACGCCGTCACGACCTGTTTTTTCCAGGTAGCGGTTGAGCTCATTGTCATGATAGAAATAACGCACATCGCGGTTCTTTTTCACCTGGTAGAGGGGTGGTTGGGCGATGTACACATAGCCATTTTCGATGAGCGGCTTCATGTGACGGTAGAAGAAGGTGAGCAGCAGTGTCCGGATGTGGCTGCCGTCCACGTCGGCGTCGGTCATCAGGCAGATGCGGTGGTAACGCGCCTTGCTCAGGTCGAAATCCTCACCGATGCCGGTGCCCATGGCGGTGATGATCGCCCGGATCTCCTCGTTGGAGAGCACCTTATCCAACCGAGACTTTTCCACGTTCAGGATCTTGCCGCGCAAGGGTAAGATGGCTTGAAAACGCCGATCCCGGCCCTGTTTGGCGCTGCCGCCGGCGGAATCGCCCTCGACCAGGTAAAGTTCGCACAGAGAGGGATCTTTAAAAGAGCAGTCGGCCAGCTTGCCCGGCAATGAAGTCGATTCCAGCGCCGTCTTGCGGCGGGTCAGTTCCCGGGCCTTGCGCGCCGCTTCACGGGCACGCATGGCGCCGATGGCCTTTTCGATGATCCGCTTGGCGATAGAGGGGTGTTCCTCCAGGTAAGTGCCGACCCCTTCAGTGACACAGGAATCGATGATTCCTCGCACCTCTGAGTTGCCCAGCTTGGTCTTTGTCTGGCCCTCGAACTGGGGTTCTCTGACTTTCACCGAGATGACGGCGGTGATCCCCTCGCGAATATCCTCGCCGGAGAGATTGTTTTCGTTGTCTTTGAGTTGGTTCAGGCGGCGGGCGTACTCGTTGACCACCCGGGTGAGGGCCGTTTTAAAACCAGCCTCATGGGTGCCGCCCTCTTGGGTGTTGATGTTGTTGGCATAGGAAAACAGGTTCTCCACATAGCCGTCGTTGTACTGCAAGGCCACTTCCACATGAACGCCATCTTTTTCTGTCTGGAAGTAGATGACCTCATTGTGGATGACGTCCTTGTTGCGGTTGAGGAATTTGACGAAATCGACGATGCCGCCGCTGTGAGCGAAGACGCTCTCTTGGCCGGAACGCTTGTCGGTCAGCGTAATTCTTACGCCCCGGTTGAGAAAAGAGAGTTCCCGCAGGCGGTGGGAAAGGGTGTCGTAGCTGTATTCCAGCTCATCAAAGATCTGCGGATCCGGCTTGAAATAGATGGTGGTGCCCGTCTCCTTCGATTGCCCGACGACGCGAAGCTCAGACGTTGCAACGCCTCGTTCATAGTGTTGCTCATGGATCTTGCCGTTTCGGCGAACCGTTACCCGCAACTTTTCTGACAGAGCGTTGACGACAGAAAGACCGACGCCGTGCAGGCCGCCGGAGACCTTGTATCCCTCGCCACCGAATTTGCCGCCGGCGTGGAGCACCGTCAAGGCTACCTCAACGGCCGGTTTGCCCATTTTAGGGTGAATGTCGACGGGGATGCCGCGGCCGTTGTCGATCACCTCGATGCTGTTATCGTCATGGATGATCACGTCAATGCGGTTACAGTAGCCGGCCAGGGCTTCGTCGATGGAGTTGTCGACGATCTCATAAACCAGGTGATGCAGGCCCCGGGCACTGGTTGAGCCGATGTACATGCCCGGTCGACGGCGAACGGCCTCCAGACCTTCGAGCACTTGTATCTGACTGGCGTCGTAACTCGACGCGCCGCTGACAGTCCAGGTATCCTGTTCAGCCACCCGAAAAAACCTCCATTCAGGGAATGCACACTCTCTGGGGGCTCATTCCCCGATCTGGTGCTTCCAAAAGAACATTTTACCATATTCCTTCGAATCGCACAAATCGGCTATCGCTGGCTTTCCTCCCAGGCTTTGAGCATCGCTTTGATATTGTTGCCCCTTTTCATCAAGGTCGTCGACGAGATGGGCGACAGGTAGATGTATTTGGTCGTGACAATGAAGGACTTTTCTTTCCCCTCTTCCGAGATGCGCTTGACGAAGCCTTCATCATGAACGGTGCGCAAAAACTCCTTCGTCGTCACCGCCTGGCTGGACGATTCGAGATCGATGATGGCCACGATCTCCTCTTTGGGGACGATGACCTCCCCGCCAAGATGCAGGAACATGGGGCGCCCTCCTATTCATTGCTTCGAGAAAGCTGTCCCGCCTGTATGCGGTAGATGCCTGCCCGGCCCAATTGCTCCGGCGAAAAGGCGTGCAAATGGGTGGTGGTGATGAATACCTGGATATTTTTACTTTCTAATTCAGAGAGCAATTGCTGCCGTCGATCGGGATCAAGCTCACTCATCACGTCATCAAGCAGGACGATTGGATACTCCTTCTTGATCTGGTGGATAAAGGCGATCTCCGCCAGTTTCAGCGACAAGGCGATCGATCGCTGCTGCCCCTGAGATCCGTAAATCCGGGCGTCCCGCCCGTTGAGGAACAATTGCAGGTCATCGCGATGCGGTCCCGTCAGGGTCGCTTGCCGAGCGATCTCCTCGGCGCGCCGCTCCTGTAAGGCCTTGCGGTAAGCCTCCAGCCAACGGGACCGGTCATCGGGCAAGGGAAAGGAGGAGCGATAGGTGAGTTCAATTTGCTCCTTGTCACGGCTGAGGCCGCGGTAGATCTGCCGTGCGTAAGGAGCGATACGAGCCAAGCCGTCCAGACGGCGGGCTAATGTCTCCACCGCCAATGGAGCCAGTTGATCATCCCACAGTTCCAATTCGGCCGCTGTCGCCGATCCCTCCCGCAGTCGCCGCAGCAGACTGTTGCGCTGGGTGAGCACCCGGGCATAACGGGAAAGGACATCGCCGTAGGCGGGCGATGCCTGCGATAACTCGCGATCCAAATATCGCCGCCGCTGGGCCGGCGAACCCTTGACGAGCGACAGGTCTTCCGGCGAAAAGACGACCGTATTCATCGTTTCCGACAGATCAGCGATGCGGCGCAATCTGCGGTTATTGACCTTGGCCAGCTTCCGCCGCTCACCGCCAAAGGCGAGTTCGATGACGACCGGCTGACCATCCGCCGTCCCCATGGCCTTGATCCGGTAATACGCTTCTTGCCACTGGACCATTTCAGCATCCCTGGCGTCGCGATGGGAACCGCCGCCGCTCAAAAGGGCGATCGATTCGAGGAGGTTCGTCTTGCCTTGGCCGTTTGCTCCGACGAAGATGTTCACGCCGGGCATAAAGTCAACCTGCAGTCCCCGGTAATTGCGAAAATGGGCCAACTCAATCGCTTGGATTTGCACAGGTGTTACATCGTCCGGACAGGCACGATCAGGTAGAGGTAGTGATCTTCTCCGACAGGCCGCAAGAGTCCAGGCGCCAGCGTTCCGAACAAGTCGAGCCGCACCTGTTCCGTGTCGAGCACCTTCAGCACATCCTGAAGGTAGCGAAAGTTAAAGGCGATGGGGATCGGATCGCCGTCGATATCGACAAAAACCTCTTCATAGATATGACCCACCTCAGGCGAGTTGGAGCGAATTGTCAACAGGTTCCCCTCTGACGACAGTTTGATGATGTTGGAACCTTCCTTACCGATCGAGGCCAAGGAGGCTCGGTCTACCGCTTCTGCCAGGGCTCTGACAGGAATCGTCAGGCGGGTCTTGTGGTCCCGCGGTATCACCTGCTGGTATTTGGGATACTGGCCTTCGATGATGCGCAGGATGACGCGCAGTCGGTCCGTTTCCAGGAGCGCTTGGGAACGAGTCAGGGTGATCTGCAGCGGCCCCTCTTCATCGGGCAGCAAACGGGCCACATCGGAGAGGGTCTTGCCATGGAGAATCACCTGTCGTGGCTGGTTGACGTGCATCTCTACGGCCTGACCGGATAAAAGGGCCAAACGGTGCGTATCGGTAGCCACCCAGCGGATCTCTTCCGGCTGGATATCCCAGAGCACCCCCGTAAACCAGGGACGCGATTCATCGCTTGAGGCAGCGAAGGCGACTAGGCGCGTCATCTGCTTAAATTGCCCCTGATTGACGATCAGGCGATCCCCGTCCAGGATCGCCGGCAGTAGCGGAAATTCCTGCGGATTCATCGTGTTCAAGGTCAATTCTGATCCATGATAGCGGACTTTCAAGGCCGGATTGTCCCCATTGACACAAAAAGTGATCGGTCCTTCCGGCAATCGGCGGGCCATCTCGTTAAAAATGCGCGCGTTGACGACAGTGCTGCCTGTCCGCTTTGTACGGACAGGGATGGTATATTCGATGCCCAGTTCCATATCGGTGGCGACGAGACGCAGCGCTTCGTCAAGAGCCTCCAAGTAGATGCCGCTCAACACCGGCGTGGTCGCTTTGGAGGAAACGGCGCGCGACACTGCGTTGACTGCTTCCAGCAGCTCGACCCGGGAACAGGAAAACTCCATGGCCTGGAAACCTCCTTGGTTGGCGCCTTTTTACCCTTTTTTATATCGTAGTCATAGTAATCAGGCGGGATATGTGGAAAAGTGGCTAAATGCCAGGGTTTCGCTCGGATCAGGTTGTGGATAACTCTGGGGATAAGTGGGTAAATCAGGGGATAACTTTTAAGCCCTCTGGATTTTTTCTTTTAAAACTTGAATCGTCATTTCCAGTTGGGGATCCTTTTCGATATCTTTCGTAATTTTTTCATGGGCGTGGATGACGGTGGTGTGATCCCGGCCGCCAAATTCTTCGCCAATCTTCGGGAGAGACACGTCGAGCATCTCCCTGGATAGGTACATGGCGATCTGCCGCGGGAAGGCCACATCGCGGGTGCGTTTTTTCGCTTTGAAATCTTCCACCCGCATGTTGTAATGTTCCGCCACGATCTCCTGAATGAGCGCGATGGTGATCACCTTGGCCCGGTGGGAGGGGATGATATTTTTTAAGGCCTCTTCTGCCACTTCCGAGGTGAGGGACTTGCCGCTTAAGTTGGCGTAAGCGATGACCCGGTTCAAGGCGCCTTCCAACTCGCGGATGTTGGACTGAATGATATTGGCGATAAAGACCATGACCTCATTGGGCACGTCCAGGTTTTCCAGGATCGCTTTTTTGCGCAATATGGCGATCCGTGTCTCCAGGTCGGGTGGGTTGATGTCGGTGATCAAACCCCATTCGAAGCGGCTGCGCAGCCGATCTTCCAAGGTCGGGATCTCTTTTGGCGGCCGGTCTGAGGAGATGATGATTTGCTTGCTCGACTCATGAAGGGCGTTGAAGGTGTGGAAAAATTCTTCCTGGGTGCGTTCTTTGCCAGCCAGGAATTGAATATCATCGATCAACAGCACATCGATGTTGCGGTAGCGGTTGCGAAACTCCACCGTCTTGTCGTCGCGGATAGCGTTGATCAGTTCATTGGTGAATTTTTCGGACGATACGTAGACAACCCTCGATTGGGGATGCTGCTCAATGACAAAATGGCCGATGGCCTGCATCAGGTGGGTTTTCCCCAAACCGACGCCCCCGTAGACGAAGAGGGGGTTGTAGGCTTTGGCCGGCGCTTCGGCGACAGCCAGTGCGGCAGCATGAGCAAAGCGGTTGGAGTTTCCCACCACGAAGGTATCGAAGGTGTACTTGGGATTTAACAGCGGCGGGCTGCTCTCTTCGGTCGCCACAGGACGGCGGGAAGGCTCGGAACGGCGCGAATCGGCGCTCGGTGTAAAAAAGCGGACTTCCACCGATTCGCCAAGGACGACGGAGAGGGCGTTTTTCACCAGGGTGGCGTACCGGTTTTCCAGCCAGTCGCGGGCCAGATCATTCGGTACGCCGATATGGGCCTCTCCGTTTTGTATCGTCACCAGTTGCGTGTTTTTCAACCATGTGTCAAAACTGGCCGGTTTCAGTTCTTGTTTCAATATCTCCAAAGATTGTTGCCACAGACTGGCAAACTGTGAAGTCATCACAGGCTACCCCCAGTTTGAACATTTTCACAAGTGGAGATACGGTTATCCCCTGTTTTCGAACGGATATTCACGCGCTGTGGAGAGATAGTTTATATGTAGAAAGGCGGACAGCACCCGCGATTGTCCACAGCTTTGACGGGTGTGGATGAGTTTTTTTGGGGAAAAGGCGATGCAGGGAGAAAAAAAGCCTTCGCCGCCCGTCGAAGGTGTTGATGAAAAGCTTGTTACCGCACAAATTATCCACAGTATGTGGATCACTCTTGGGATAAAAGTCAACCTTCCCGAGTTATCCACCTGTGGATAATATTCATCCCCAATTGTAACCTGCGTCGAAGTTATCCACAAGGGGATAACCTGAAAAAATGACCTTTGTCCCGATCATGTTCTTTTTCTTGACTTTCCTTGCGAAGGTCCCTATAATTGTAGTTGTTTGTTCTCGCGAGCCGCCAGGATACGTGGCTTTTTTCTTCGCGGATAGATTCAACAAATCTGGGCAATAATAAGGAGGTGTAGACATTGAAGCGCACCTATCAGCCGAAAAATCGGAAACATAAGCGCGTTCACGGTTTCTTGAGCCGGATGAGCACGCCGAACGGACGTAACGTTCTCAAGCGGCGTCGTGCAAAAGGAAGGAAAAAACTCAGTGCTTAAGGCCGCTTCGGGGGCCTTCTTTTGTTTTTGGGGGGTGAACGCTGATGCTGGCGCGACATTATCGCTTGCGTCGCAATGAGGATTTTCAAAAGGTCTATAAGCGCGGAAAATCCTACGGCGGTCAATATGTGGTGTTGTACCGGTTACAGCCTCGCCTCCCGGACATCCCTTCCTGCCGTCGCTTCGGTTTTTCTGTCTCCAGCAAGGTTGGCAAGGCGAATGTGCGCAACCGGGTGAAACGAATGCTCCGGGAGATCTGCCGCCGTCACGGCCTTCGCGCCGATGATGGCAGTGACATAATTTTGATCGCCCGGTCAAAAATAAAAGGAATTCCATTTCGTCAAGTCGAACAAGATGTCATCAAACTCTTCAAACGGGCCAAGCTGGGGCCGGGAGGATGACATGCGGGTTGTCGATGTGTTCATCGTTCCGATCCGTTGGTATCGCCGCTATCTTTCGCCGCTCAGGGGACCCACCTGTCGGTTTGCGCCCACCTGCTCCGCCTACGCCATTTTGGCCTTGGAGAAGTATGGCGTGCTCCGGGGGTTGTGGAAGGCCGTCGGACGCTTGTTGCGCTGTCACCCCTTTCATCCCGGGGGATATGACCCCCCTTGATCGCCTTGAGTCGGTACATAAGTAAGGAGGAGTGCTTGCCTTGTGGCAAATGCTGGTTGACGCATTTTCCTCGATGATCAACTTTTTCTACATCATCACCCAACAGATTGGAATTCCCAGTTACGGCCTGGCGATCATCCTGATCACGATCGTGATCAAAATGCTCCTGTATCCACTGTCTGCCAAACAGATGAAATCGATGAAGGTCATGGCGGAATTAGCGCCAAAACAGAAGGCGCTCCAGGAGAAGTATAAAAAAGATCCCCAAAAAGCTCAGGAAGCAATGATGCAGCTTTATAAGGAACATGGGGTCAATCCCTTGAGTGGTTGTCTGCCCTTGTTGATTCAGTTTCCGATCCTGATCGCTTTTTATAACGGTCTGATGGCCTTTCCTTATCTGAACGAGGCCCATGCTACTTTCCTCTGGGTAGCTAACCTGTCGGCGCCCGATCCCTACATCCTGCCGTTGCTGGCAACCGCCACGACCTTTCTCCAGATGAAAGTGACGCCTTCTTCCGCCGGCGGCAACCCGCAAGCCGAACAAACGCAAAAGATCATGATGTATTCGATGCCGTTGTTGATCGGTTGGATGGCTCACAGCTTTGCCGCAGGCCTGTCCCTCTACTGGGTGACCTTCAACACGGTCGGTATCCTTCAGCAGCTCTATATGAACCGCAGTCTGAATGTTCGGAAGGAAGGTACCGCGTAATGTCCCAACCGATAGTATTGGAAAAAACCGCAAAAACGGTTGAAGAGGCCCTCCGCTCTGCCCTTACGGAATTGGAACTGGAAGAGAAGGATGTGGAGGTCTTCGTTCTGGAAGAGCCTTCGAAGGGCTTTCTGGGTCTGATCGGAACCCGTCCTGCCCGTGTCCGGATCACGGTCAAGCCGGATCCGATGCGCGACGCCGTTCGTTTTATTCAGGACATCTTCCGCGTCATGGGGATTCAGGCGGAGATCAAGCCGGAATGGCGCGATTCCACCCTGTTTATCGGTTTTTCCGGCGACGATCTGGGCATCCTGATCGGTCGCCGCGGCGATACCCTCGATTCCTTGCAGTACTTGGTCAATCTGGCTGTCAACCGCCAGGGTACGGAACGGGTTCGGATCCTGTTGGATGTGGAGAATTACCGGCAACGGCGGGAAGAGACGCTGGTCCGGTTGGCCAAACGCCTTTCGGAAAAGGTGAAACGAACGGGCGTTAAGGTTGTCCTTGAGCCGATGAACCCGCAGGAACGGCGGATCATTCACACGACCTTGCAAGGCGATCCCCGAGTCGTCACCTATTCGGAAGGGGAAGAGCCTTTTCGCAAAGTGGTGATCGGTCCGAAAATAGACAATAAACGGCCGCGGACGGAGGGATTCGCTGCGCCGCGCTGGGGAGATAACCGTCGTCCGCGGGCTGTTCGGCCGGAGAATCGGGACAACCGAGAGCAACGCGATAGCCGAGATCATCATGACAATCGGGAGATCCGAGAACAACGGGAGATCAGCGCTGTACGGGAGAACTGGGCGGACAATCGCGTAGCCGATAACCGGGAACTGCGCAATGTGGCAGACCAACGGTTCGGCAAGCCCCGTCCGCGCCTGTACTCCCTTGGTGATGATACCGCGAAAGAGTAGAAATAAGCAGGATGATGATTGAAAAACCCTGCAGGGTATGAATGGACAATCACAGGGGAGAATAAAAAAGCGCTTAGGCGCTTTTTTTCCTGTATTGAGGAGAGGATGTTTCGATGGTAGGTGACACAATCGCAGCAGTCGCTACTCCTCCGGGAGAAGGCGGGATTGGCATCGTGCGGGTCAGCGGTCCCGGCGCCCGAGATGTGCTCAAGGCCGTCTTCCGACCGCGCTATGGGCGCGGTGTCGATGACTGGGCTTCCCATACGCTCCATCTGGGCACGATCATCCATCCCGATGACCATCGAGTGATCGACGAAGCCCTTGTTGCCTGGATGGTTGCCCCGCGTACCTTTACGACAGAGGACGTCGTCGAGTTTCACTGTCACGGCGGGTCGGTGCCGGTGAGAGAGACCTTGGGTGCTGTTTTGCGTGCAGGCGCCCGATTGGCCGAACCGGGGGAGTTTACTCGTCGCGCCTTTCTGGGTGGGCGGCTCGACCTGGCCCAGGCAGAGGCGATCATCGAAGTGATCCGCGCCAAGACCCGCGATGGGCTTGGCGCTGCCGTTTCGCAACTGGAAGGGCAGTTGTCGCGTCGGATCAGAAAGGTCCGCGATGATCTACTGGCCCTTTTGGCGCATCTGGAGGCGATGATCGATTTTCCGGAAGAAGACCTGCCGGATATTGGGAGCGAGCGAATCTGCACTGATTTGATGCAGATTCAGCGTCAGATCGGCGACATGCTAGAACGGTCTCGGACCGGGCGTGTCCTTCGGGAAGGTTGGCGCACCGTGATCGTCGGTCGTCCCAATGTGGGAAAATCCAGCCTGATGAATGCCCTTCTCGATGAACAGCGGGCGATCGTGACGGAGATCCCGGGGACGACGCGCGATGCGATCGAGGAGTATATCGATCTGGGGGGCATCCCTCTGCGGATCGTTGATACGGCCGGCATCCGAGAGACAGAGGATGTGGTGGAGCGGATCGGCGTTGAGAAGACCCGCGAGTACTTGGAAAAAGCGGATCTGGCGCTGGTCGTCCTCGATGGTTCTGATTCGTTGACAGCAGAAGATGAAACGCTGCTTCTGTCTCTCGCTGGTCGTCCGGCTGTCGTCTTGGTGAACAAAAGTGATCTCGCTGTTCGGCGTCTTGATGAGAAGCGTCTGCGATCGCTTGTGGGAGAGATGCCGATCATTTCGGTGTCAGCCAAAGAGGGTTGGGGGTTAAAGGAGTTGACGGAATTGATCCGTCGCATGGTCTATGGGGATGACGGCCTTGGTTATGCTCCCGACGGGGGACGGCTGGCGCTGGTCACCCAGGCACGGCACCGTGAAGCCTTGGAACGGTCATATGCTCATCTGCGACAGGCATTGGACGCAGTTGCTCACGGTGCCAGCCCCGACTTTTTGACGATCGATCTGAAAGCGGCTTGGGAGGCGTTGGGTGAGATTACCGGTGATACGGTCGGTGAGGACATTCTCGATAAGATTTTTTCATCTTTTTGCATCGGCAAATAGATTGTATCGCTGGCATGGTTAGCGACGGAATGAGGGTGTAATATGACCGAGTATGTAGCTGGGAAATATGATGTGATCGTCATCGGCGCAGGACATGCCGGATGCGAAGCAGCTTTGGCCTCTGCCCGCCTCGGAGCGAAGACGCTGATCCTGACGATCAGTTGGGACAACGTCGCCCTGATGCCATGCAATCCGGCTATCGGAGGTCCGGCGAAGGGCCATCTCGTCCGGGAAATCGACGCCCTGGGTGGACAGATGGGTCTGACCATTGATAAGACCTGTATTCAGATTCGCCTGTTAAATACGGGCAAGGGACCGGCTGTCCATGCCCTGCGCGCGCAGGCTGATAAAAAGCGTTATCAGCGGGAGATGATCCGCGTCCTCGAACATCAGGAGAACCTTGATGTGCGGCAGGCGATGGTGGAATCGGTCGTGGTAGAACAGGGACGTGTGCGCGGGATTCGTACGAATACGGGCGCTTTTTTTGCTGCCCCTGCCCTGGTCATCACAACCGGTACATACCTGCGGGGACGGATCATCATCGGTGACCTCCACTATCCTGGTGGTCCCAACGGTTATTTTCCATCTGTCGCTTTGGCCGCGTCACTTCGTGACATCGGTGTCCGGCTCGGCCGTTTCAAAACGGGCACACCGGCCCGCGTCGATGGTCGCACCGTTGATTTCAGTCAGATGGTGGAACAGCCTGGCGACAGGGAACCGCTGAACTTCTCTTTTCTCTCGCCGCGGATCGAGCGCAAACAGATCTCTTGCTGGCTGACCTATACGACAGAGGAGACACATCAGATCATCCGCGACAACCTGCACCGTTCCCCACTCTATGCCGGTGTGATTGAGGGCACTGGCCCGCGCTATTGCCCCTCTATCGAGGACAAGGTTGTCCGCTTTGCCGATAAGAAAAGCCATCAGGTCTTTATTGAGCCGGAGGGTGAGGGCACCCACGAGATGTATGTGCAAGGGATGTCGACGAGTCTTCCCGAGGACGTGCAGGTGACCATGCTTCGTTCCATCATCGGGATGAAGGATGTCAAGATCATCCGCCCCGGCTACGCGATCGAGTATGATTATGTGGATCCGACCCAGTTGCGTCTTTCTCTCGAACATCAGGAAATCGGCGGGTTGTTCACGGCCGGCCAGATCAACGGCACCTCTGGTTATGAAGAGGCGGCCGCTCAGGGATTGATGGCAGGGATCAACGCCGCCCGCTTCGTGAAGGGTGAAGAACCGCTTGTCCTGAAGCGTTCCGATGCCTATATCGGAGTGCTTATCGATGACCTGGTGACGAAAGGCACCAACGAACCATACCGGATGCTCACATCTCGCGCCGAGTACAGATTGCTGCTGCGCCAGGACAATGCCGATCAGCGGCTGACAGAAATCGGCCGTTCGATCGGACTGGTCGATGATCGCCGCTACCGGCGGTTTCGTGAAAAAATGCAACTCCTCGAACAAGAAGTTGTCCGTTGGAAATCTTCCTTCGTGACACCGGGAAATAAAAAAATCCAAGCGATCTTGGATGAAAAAAAGAGCGCGCCGCTGACAAAAGGCGTCTCTCTCTATGATCTGCTGCGACGACCTGAGTTGACCTATGATGATCTTATCCCGTTGTGCAATGACGGGGAGAAGGATCTGCCGATCGACCCTGAGGTGGCCGAACAGGTTGAGATTTCAGCTAAGTTTGAAGGTTACCTGGTCAAGCAGCAAGCCCAGGTGGACCGGTTTAACAAATTGGAAAACAAGCGCCTTCCCGCTGATCTCGATTACAAACGGGTTCACGGTCTTTCGAATGAGGGTCGGCAAAAATTGATCGCCAGAAAGCCTGTTTCCATCGGGCAGGCCTCGCGGATTTCTGGGGTAAGTCCTGCAGATATATCCATCTTATTGGTTTACTTGGAGCAACAGCGCCGTCTTGCGCCGGGGGAGGGGGGAGTCGATTGAGTGAAACGAAGGAAGTAGTCAAGTTCACCCAGTGGAATGGCGAACAGGTCTTTCGTTTCCGTCAACAGTTGGACAAGGGTCTTCAAGCTTGGGGGATTGCTGTTTTACCGGATTTTATCGATCACTGTACGACCTATGCCGAGGCCTTGGTGGCAACGAACGCCCACTTGAACCTCACAGCGATCACCGATCCGGATGGTGTGGCGGAGAAGCACTTTGTCGATTCTTTGAGTCCCCTATTATTGAATCTACCGAATGGGCCTGTCACCGCGATCGATGTGGGGACAGGGGCGGGGTTTCCCGGTTTACCGCTTGCGTTGATCAGGCCGCAATGGCGGGTCACCCTTTTGGACTCACTTAATAAGCGATGCCGCTTTTTAAGTGAAACAACGGAGAGATTAGGATTGACGAATGTGCAGATTCTACACGGTCGGGCGGAGGACAGTGCTCGCAACCCCTTGTTACGGGATAAGTATTCGATCGTCGTAAGCCGCGCTGTCGCCCGACTTCCAGTACTTTTGGAATTGTGTCTTCCTTTTGTTACCGTGGGGGGGAGTTTTATCGCCCTAAAAGGGCCTGACGGCCCTGCTGAGGTGGAGGAAGCTAAAAGGGCGTTGCCTTTGCTGGGCGGTGACCTTGAAGAGGTTAAGTCGATCGCTCTGCCGCTCTCGGGAGATCGGCGTACACTGATCATTGTCCGCAAGCAGAAGCCCACAGATGCGGCATATCCACGAAAAGCCGGAATTCCCAATCGTAAACCTTTGCTGTAAGAGCGTCTCCTTCGGTAGATGAATGATGTTTCACGTGAAACATCATGAAGTGATGCGGTGTGTGAAACAACGTGGAGCAGTTCGGGAAGCAAACAACAGGGAGCGGTTTTGGAATGTTTCACGTGAAACAACCTGAAGTGGTTTGATAAAATGTTTCACGTGAAACAACTCGAAGTGGTTTGATAAAATGTTTCACGTGAAACAATATGGAGTAGCTTAGCCACGTAATAGAATTGGAAGCCGTAAGAGGTGTTCCACGTGAAACAATGGATTTTGTTAAAAAAAAACGAAAATATGTTCCCTTTTTATTTTGCCCTATAGGGCTTTGAAATGAATGGGATAAGGTGATACCCTTTGAAGAGGGGGTCAACGGATTGTTGGCCTCTTTTTTCGTGTTTCACGATGATCATATTTTTTCCAAGATAAGCTCTTTTTTATGTTTTGCCTTGTGAAGGACTTGCCCTTTCCCATGTTGAAAAGAATAGGACGAATGAGGCGAATGACAAAGGTGGTGGAATCGTTGGCTCAAGTTATCGCCGTAGCGAATCAAAAAGGCGGTGTCGCAAAGACCACGACTGCTGTTAACGTAAGTGCCTGTCTGGCTGAGCTTGGCAAAAATGTGTTGTTGGTCGATATGGACCCACAAGGTAATGCCACGAGTGGATCTGGGATTGATAAGCTTCGCGTCCGTCATTGTATTTATGATGTGCTGATCAACGGCGCACCGTCGACTTCTATATTGACGAAAACGGATTGGGAGCGCTTTTTTGTTTTGCCAGCTACGATACAACTGGCCGGGGCAGAAATCGAGTTGGTCTCCGCCATCTCTCGTGAAGTGAAATTGAGACGTGCCCTCGATCCTATGCGGAATCGATTTGATTACATCATTATCGATTGTCCTCCATCCCTCGGCTTGCTGACATTGAATTCACTCACCGCTGCCGATCAACTGCTGATTCCCATTCAGTGTGAGTATTATGCATTGGAGGGACTGGGGCAGCTGATGAGCACGATCAAACTCGTACAGAAGCACCTCAACAGTGAACTTACAATTTTGGGCGTTTTGCTGACCATGTTTGACGCGCGCACGAATCTCGCCATCCAAGTGGTCGATGAAGTAAAAAATCATTTCCACGATAAGGTTTTCAAAACGATCATCCCGAGAAATGTTCGCCTGAGTGAGGCTCCCAGCCATGGTCAACCGATCATTGTGTATGATACCCGTTCACGCGGCGCTGAGGTCTATCGGGAATTGGCGAAGGAAGTGTTAGAACGTGGCTAAAAAAGGGATGGGAAGAGGCCTTGGCAAGGGTTTAGAGGCGCTGATCCCGGGTATCACTACAAATGAGGAATTGTCGAATGATAGTCAGAGCGCGATGGAGATAGATCTGGATCAGATCGAACCGAACCTTGACCAACCAAGGAAACATTTCGATCATGAGGCATTAGAAGAATTGGCCCGTTCTATCGCTGCCCATGGTGTCATCCAACCGCTTGTGGTACGTCCAATAGGCAAGGATCGCTATCAGTTGATCGTAGGAGAGCGGCGGTGGCGGGCTTGTCGACAGCTGGGTTTGACGAAGGTGCCGGTCATTATACGCGATTGGGATGAAAAGACTGTCGCAGAGGTGGCATTAATCGAAAACATTCAACGGGAGAACTTGAACCCCATCGAGGAGGCTCAGGCTTTTCGCGCACTGATCGATGATCATCAAATGACACAGGAGCAATTGGCCAAGCGAGTCGGGAAGAGCCGTTCTTATATCGCAAATGCCCTTCGTCTGCTCTCTCTGCCTGCGCCTGTACAAGCCATGGTGTCGACGGGAAAATTGACTGCCGGTCACGCCAAGGTGATCGTTGCCATTGACGATGCGTCGGTGCAAGAAACTTTCGCTTTGAAGGCGGCGGAAGAAAACTGGTCTGTTCGCAGGATGGAGGAAGTGGTTCGCCAGCGGAACCAAGAGGCGAAAAAAGACTTTATTTTCGACGCACCGGTTGCGGTGAATGATGAAAGCGATAAGCGAGATGATCAGATCACCCCTGTACCTGTTCAGGAAAAACCTCGATTAAGAGCTACACCGCCTACTGTGAATCCCGACATATCTGCCATGGAGGAACGGCTGCGGTCAAAATTGCAGACACAAGTGCGCATCCGCGCCAATGGTGCAATGGGTTTTATTGAACTTTGTTTTTATAGTTCTGATGAGTTGCAGCGCCTTTGCGATCATCTGCTAGGGAATGAAGGACCGTAAATATAGCATCCCTTGTTTCACGTGAAACAGGAAGGCAACGCATAATCCATTTGAGACGCGAATGCAGGTGATTGTTTCACGTGAAACATAACGAGAACGTCGAGAGGGGTTGAACCTTCCTTGATTTATCTGGACAATGCAGCGACCTCCTGGCCTAAACCGGATTCCGTCTGGGAGGCGGTGATGCATGTCGGAAAAAACATCGGTGCTAATCCGGGACGGGCAGGTCACCAGATGGCCATCGATGCAGGAAGGGCCATCTACAACGCACGGGTGGCCGTTGCCCGTCTGTTTCAATTCCCTGATCCGCTGCGGGTGATCTTTACTCTAAACGCCACCGATGCCCTCAACCTGGCCATTTTCGGTTTGATCAAACCAGGCGACCATGTGCTGACGACACGGTTGGAACATAATGCTGTTGTGCGCCCTTTATGGATCCTTCAGGGCAGAGGCGTAGAAGTGACCTACCTCGATGGTGATGAATACGGCAGGATAAGTCCTGAGGAACTGAAAAAAAACCGGAAGGCCAATACAAAAGCCCTGATTCTGAATCATGCATCTAATGTCACCGGGGCGATGCAGGATCTAGAGACCATCGCCAAAGCTGCTAAAGCGCTCGACCTGTTCGTGATCGTAGACGCCGCCCAGACAGCAGGCGTATTTCCCATTTCTATGGCGTCCTGGGGTATCGATCTGCTGGCCTTTCCCGGTCATAAGGGATTACTGGGTCCCCAAGGAACGGGCGGCCTTTGCATCATGCCCGGCATTGAATTGGCGCCCTTGCGCTATGGCGGGACAGGAAGCCAAAGCGAATCGGAAGCGCAACCCTTGTGTTTGCCCGACCGTTTTGAAAGCGGCACGCCCAATACACCGGGAATCGCCGGCCTTGCCGCCGGTATCGACTATATCCACCAAATTGGGCGAGAAAAGATTGAAGACCATGAGACGAGACTCATCAAATCGCTGATGCAGGGTCTCTCCGAATTAAAGGGCGTGAGGCTGATCGGGCCACCTGTGGAAGAAGCGCGGGCCGCTGTCCTCTCCTTCACAGTCGACGGCATGGCGTCTGAGGAAGTAGGTTTTCTGTTAGACAAAGCCTTCCATATCGCTGTGCGGACGGGACTGCATTGCGCTCCGGTGGCCCACCGGAAAAGCGGCACCTTGACAACTGGGACAGTCCGGCTCAGCCCGGGGGTGTTTACGACGAAAGCGGAGATCGAGGAGGTATTGGCTTCGATCACCCAGGTGGTGAACGAGGCGAAATGAGATGATCGGAACAATTGTCAACACAGTGGCGGTCATCGGCGGCGCTGTTGTAGGAGCTGTATTTCAAAAGGCGATTTCAGAAAGATTCAAAGTGACCGTCATGCAGGGGATTGGTCTGTCGGTCTGCCTGATCGGTATGCAAATGGCGCTGCAATCTAAAAACCCCCTCATCGTTGTCGCCTCACTTGTCCTCGGCGGCATCCTTGGTGAAGCGGTGGCCATTGAAGCCAAACTGGAGCGGTTCGGTAAGTGGCTGGAGAGCAAGGTGGGTTCTCACTACGGTGACGTGGCCAAGGCCTTTGTCACAGCCAGCCTGATTTACTGTGTCGGCGCCATGGCCATCATGGGTTCACTCCAAGACGGATTGACCGGAGACGCTTCCGTGCTTTTTGTGAAAGCGATGCTCGACGGGATCACCGCCATCATCTTGGCGTCCACCTTGGGAATCGGCGTTGCCCTCTCAGCGCTTCCCCTCTTCGTGTACCAAGGCGCCATCACGATGACCGCTTCCTATATACAACCTTTCCTCCAGCATGGGATGATCGCCGAGATGACCGCCGTGGGCGGTTTGTTGATCACGGGAATCGGAACGAACATACTTGGTGTTACCCGATTGCGGGTGGGCAACCTACTGCCGGGAATACTCTTTGCCGTCTTCGGTGCAGGGCTTTTTCCACCCCGTTGAGCGATCTCCGTCGGCGCTACGCCGACAGTGGAATTAAACCTTGATACACCAGGCGTAATTTTTAGCGTTTATGGGAATACTTGTGTAAGCATCGCGGCTACCCATGCCTTCGCGCTTTTCCACAAGAAGCGCCCAAGTTGCCCTCTGAAAAATATCGACCTGGTAGAGGAAATAGGGCAGATACGTGGAAAATAAATGGACGGGCGAAGGGGGGGTATTTGTAATGCCGGAAATCATCGAATGGGCCAATGAAAATATCGTTGGCTTGACGATTCTCTGTCTTGGACTGACCATCTCAATGATGGTGATCGGCTTGATCGCCTTGGTGAAATCGCAAAAGATCACCGACATGTATCAGGCCTTGCTGAGAGGGCAAGAAGGAGAAAACCTTGAAGCGCTGCTTCTAAAAAATATGGAACTGTCCAAAGCATTGCAACAGCGGATCGAAACAATGGAGCGTTCCATTTCTCAACTTGAGGCCATCAGCAAGGAGACAGTTCGTCATGTGGGCATCGTCCGCTTTAACGCCTTTGAAAACGTCGGATCTGATCAGAGCTTTGCCGTCGCGATGCTCAATGATCAACGAAACGGCGTTGTGATCAGCAGCCTCTATGGGCGAGAACTGTCCCAAGTGTATGCCAAGCCCATACAAAACGGAACATCCTCATACTTATTGTCGGATGAAGAAAAAGAGGCCATCGCAAAAGCTTTATCGGATTTGGAAAAATAAATCAATCCTAAAATTCCCTATTGCAAAGCAGGAAAAATATGTACCTTACCGAAGAGGTTTATATGCACCTTCACCGAAGAGGTTTTTGTCAATCAGGGAATTTAAAAGAGGGGTGAGCCCCATCCCAAAAGAGGAATCACCGCGTCGCGCCCGTCGACAACCCTATACGATCATCTTTGCACCAGGTTCAGGCCAAAACACATGGACTATCGTCCTATCGCCGGAACGCATGCGGCACTTGCTGATCGGCGGCGCCATGGCCGGTGGTTTCTTGCTTATCATCGTCATCCTATCCGTCTACGTCTTGTTTCAGTTAGGTGAGTTGCAGCGGTTGAGATCTGTCAACCAGGAGCAGGCCAAGCAAATCCAAGAATTAAAGGATTTTTCCGTCACCGTTCAAGATAAACTGACCAGGGTGAAAGCGTTAGACAGGCAGATCCGGCGCATGGTCGGCATCGATGGCGGCGCGGAAGAAGCGGAGGAGGCGCCCTCACAGTTTCCGGAACAAAGCTCCGCTGTTAATGAATCGGGAAAAAAGATAGGGCAGGCTTTTCGGACGATCCCTTCTCGATCGGGCAGCAACAGCCAACAAGGGACAAGCATGGGCGCTACGCTGAAGCAACGGTTCAGCGCAGAACAGGCTCAACTGCGACTTTTGTCTGCCACGATCCGGCAAATGGATGCTGAATTAGAAGAGCAAGCAAAACAACTGCAGCGGCTGAACAAAGAGGTGACAGACCGGCTCGCCTACTTGGCCTCTGTCCCCTCGACCTATCCCGTACGAGGAACGGTCAGTTCTGCCTTTGGGAACCGCCGTTCCCCTTTTGGCGCAACGACGGAGTTTCATTCCGGGTTGGATTTGGCTGCTGCTTACGGCACACCTGTTCGCGCGGCGGCGAAAGGTGACGTCGTCTTCACTGGATGGAAGCCAGGCTTGGGCAGGGTCGTCGAGATCGACCATGGTCATGGATTTCAAACAGCCTACTGCCACCTTTCCGCGATCACCGTGAAAGTCAATCAGGTGTTGGAACGCGGCGACATGCTGGGCAAAGTGGGAAACAGCGGACGAAGCACCGGCCCGCATCTGCACTTTATGGTGTATCACCAGGGGAAACTGCAGGATCCGGAAGGCTATCTTCTGCATTGAAAGCAATCAACTCCGTCGCTGATCCATCGAGAAGCAATCCGAAAAAAGCCTGCCTGTTCGATGAGGCAGGGTGAAGGAGGCGAATGGCCCATGTTCGGCCGGAAAAAAGAAGCAAACCACACTGCCGTTGATCGCATCGATACGGTCATCGGCAAGGAATCTTTGTTCACCGGCACATTAAAGGCCACTGGAACAGTCCGTATTGACGGCCAGTTTAGTGGCGAAATAGTCGGAAAAAGCGATGTGATTATCGGGGAAACCGGTCGTGTCGAAGCGACGGTAGAAGGGCGCAACATCATCATCGCCGGAACAGTCCATGGGAACATCGATGCCTCCGGACGCCTGGAAATCGCCACGACGGGAAGGCTCTATGGAGACCTGACGGCCAGCAGCCTGATCATCGATGAAGGCGCTGTCTTTCACGGAAGCTCACGGACGGAAACACGCTCTGCCTGTTCTGTCGACGACGCCGAGGAGGAAGTCCTCGACAGGGCGCTGTAGAAGGAGCCTGCTCAATATTTTTTTGCGCAAGACTTACGAGATCGCTTACGGCCAGACAGGCTCTACCTTCTGGGCGTCCAGCGCGGTGGCGGAAGACTGGAAGGTCAGTGAGGCCACCGGTTTGCGGCGGGCCGCTTGGTAATAGCCGTACAGGAGACCGCGGCTGATCTGGTTGGAGAGTTTCATCACTTCCGAGAGCCGGGTGTTTTGCAGCACCATAAACTCCATAAATCCGCCGACATTGACAATGCCGGTGATGTGAAGATCTCCGATTTCCGGGAGATCTTTTTTTACACCTGCGCCGGGACGCAACCCGCCGAGGGACAGGGTGATCTGCCCCACCTGATCGATGCGCCCGAGCGATGCGTCGATGGCGATGATCAAGGCGCCGGGGTGGAACGCTTCAATGGCTTTTTTCTTCTCGGCGAGGTTGGTTGCGTGAATGGGCTCATCGAGGGTGCCGTAGATATGATAGTAATGGGAAGCCAGGGGCGTCAGTTGGGTACCGACCAGCGGTCCCAGACAATCGCCAGTCGAACGGTCCGTGCCGATGCAAAAGACGACGCGCGGGCGGCTCAACGTGGGATCCAGGTAGAGGATGAGTTCAGCCAAGGCATCACCGAGCCTATGGGCGCATTGCCGGCTGTTTGACAAAAAATATTGTTTTTCTCCGGCCAGCAAGCGCTGCCAGTCACGTTGTTCTGCCATGTCCAAACTCCTTTGCCCACAGTTTAGTAACAGCATTCCCAAGATGAGGGAAAATAAACCATTCTAGCTATGGAATGGGGGATGACGATGGCTGCTTTATGGCAGATACAGGTGGCTTCCGTCTATATAGGCGCTGTCCTAGGGGCCGGCTTCGCTTCCGGTCAGGAGATCTTCCAATTCTTCGTCCGCTACGGCCAAGCAGGGTTGCAAGCTGTGATGCTCTCGGGCCTGCTCTTCGGTCTACTGGGTCCGGCGATTTTTTTTGTCTGCCGGAGCCGGGGATTTAGCCGTTATCAAGAACTCTTGAATGGGCTCTTCGGAGAAACCTTCGGCAAAGTCATGGACGGCCTGATCATCTTTTCCCTCTTTGTCGGGGTGATGGTCATGCTGTCCGGCGCAGGCGCGCTCATGTCCCAGCAGTGGGGATGGCCGCCCTGGATTGGTGTGGTCGGTACGACGGCGCTGATCCTCCTCGCCCTCTGGTGGGGAATCGAGTCCTTGATCTGGGTCAACACCTTTCTGGTTCCATTAAAATCGATCATCTGCCTGGCTGTCGCCCTGGCCATCGTCATCTGGACGCCGTCGATCGAGGACACACCCGTTGTGCCGACGGCGCTGACCTGCCTGGCCGGCTGGGCGAACCCCCAGCCGGCGTCAACAGAGCCCAGCGCCTTGCTGCCGGATTCACCGGCCTTAAGCGCCTTTTTGTATGTCTCCTTCAACATCACCATGTCGTTGGTGGTCCTCGTCGCTTTGGCTCCCCAGGTACGCCGCCGGGGCGGTTATACGGGCGCTGCAGCCGGCGGGGTGCTCCTTGGCTTTTTTGCCTACCTGCTGACCACAGCCATGCTGCGCTATGTGCCGGAGATTGCTGCATACCCGGTGCCGATGCTGTTTCTCGCCGGCGCGTTACATCCCTGGACCGGGCAGATCTACGCCTTTCTCCTCTGGCTGGCCATGTTCACCGCCGCTTTGGGGAGCGCCTTCGGCGCCGCCCTTCGATTAGCCAAATGCGACCAAGGGCCCGCCTTCCGGAAAAACCTGACCGGATCAGTGCTGGCCGTCTGCCCCTTTGCCATGCTTCCCTTCGCCGATCTGGTGGCCACCTTGTACCCCTTTTTCGGCTATGTCGGCTTACCCTTGATCATGGCGGTGGTCTGGGTGACGATCAAGGAGATCGGTCGGCGTGTGGCGACGTCAAAACCATTTTTTACCATTGACCGGTGATGTATCCTATGCGCCTGCAGGGGTGATCGTTTTCTTGATAAAAACAGATTAAAAAAATAGAATCATAGTCATGGAACATACCGCCGGATCAGAAAAGGCGTGGAGGGGTGGAGATGTCAACACCGGGGCTCGTTCATGCCATCATCGGAACAGCTGGTCACATTGATCATGGAAAAACGCGGCTGGTGGCGGCGCTGACCGGCGTCGACACGGATCGGCTGAAAGCAGAAAAGGAACGGGGCATCTCCATCGAATTGGGATTTGCGCCCTTGCGTCTTAGCGACGGCCGGAGGGCCGGCATCGTCGATGTGCCGGGCCATGAGCGTTTCATCCGGCATATGGTGGCCGGTGTCACCGGGATGGATGTGGCGATCCTGGTCATCGCCGCCGATGAAGGGGTGATGCCCCAGACAAGGGAACATCTGGATGTGATCGAACTGCTTCAGGTTCCCCGAGGCATCACTGTGTTGACGAAGACAGACCTCGTCGATGACGAGTGGCTGGCCATGATCACCGAAGATGTGGGCCAATTTCTGGCCGGAACATCTTTGGCTGCATCGCCGATCCTGCCTGTATCGGCTGTCAAGGGGCGAGGGATCGCAGACCTAAAGGAGGCGCTTACATCCCTGGTCGGGGATTTGCCTCGTCGGCCCTTCGCCGGTCCGGCCCGGCTGCCTATCGATCGCGTCTTTGCCATGAAGGGATTCGGCGTCATCGTCACCGGTACGCTGGCATCGGGGATGCTGCGCGCCGGCGATACCTTGACGATCTATCCCTCCGAGCGTCCGACACGCATCCGGGGATTGCAGGTGCACGGCGAAAAAGTCGACGCCGCCTGGGCCGGGCAGCGGGTGGCTGTCAACCTGTCGGGCGTCGAAGTAAGCCAGGTGGCGCGTGGCGACGTGCTCGCCAGCGCCGGATCCCTTCAGCCGGGCTATCGGGTCACCGTCCGGTTGCAGAGACTCAACCGAGAGGATAAGGCGCTGCAGGATCGGGAACGCATCCGCTTTCATGCCGGCACGAAGGAAACGCTGGGGCGGCTGTCCCTCCTCGACAGGGAAAGGATCGAACCGGGCGAATCGGCTCTCGCCCAGATCCTGCTGGAGGAACCGGTCGTCGTCGCCAAAGGCGATCCCTTTGTCATCCGCACCTATTCACCGGCCCGTACGGTCGGTGGTGGCCAGGTGATTGAACCTGCCGCGGGCAAGTGGAAAAAACAGCGGCCCGATGTGATCGCCCACCTCTTCGCGCTGGAACAGGGAAGCCCTGCCGAACGGCTCGCTTGGCACCTGGCCCGAACGGGCCTGCCGGTGACGCCGACGGAAGCGGCGAACCTGCCGGGATTTGACCGTGACAGCGTGGAAGCGGTGCTGGCAGGCTCCGCCTCTGTTGCGCTCCTAGGCGGCGACGGTGTTGAATATCTCGCCAATGCAGCGCAAGTCACAACCTTGGAAAGGGGCTTACGCTGCGACCTGGATGCCTATCATCGTCGCTATCCTCTTCGCCGGGGGATGCCGAAGGAGGAACTGAAGAGCCGCCTCGTTCCTGCCTGGAACGCCAAAGCCTATGGCGCCTTGTTGGAGATGTGGAAGCAACGCGGTCTCATCATTGTCGATGGGAAGACCGTCGCTCTCGCTGAGCGGAAGGACAAGCCGCCGAAGGAGGTGGTTCGCCTGTTGGCGGCGCTGGAGGACTGGTTTCTTCGTGACGGTCTGCATCCGCCCTTGCCGAAGGAGGCGAGAGACTGGTTGGTTCGGGAGGGGCTGAGCGCCGAGAGCGCCGAAGAGTGCCTGAACTGCCTTGTCGAGCGGGACAGGCTGCGCAAGATCGGCGATGATCTGCTCTTTCACGTCCAAGCCCTCGCTGATTTTCGTCAAATGATCGTCAATGCCTTGCGCGATGGCAGGGAGCTGACTGTCGCTGAGGCGCGCGATCTCGCCAAGAGCTCTCGGCGGTACATGGTGCCGCTGCTGGAGTGGCTGGATCGGGAACGGGTGACGAGACGCGTCGGCGACAAACGCTCCCTGTGGTAAGACAAGCCTGCAGAGCAAGCGCTTGTTGATCGCAAGAAAGGCGCCCCTTATGGCAAATACATGGAAAATACTGTAATATCACAAGGAGATGGGACATACCCTCATTCATAGAAGGAGGGTTGTCCCATGCTTTTTTTATCGCGCCGTTCGATCATCACCATCTTCGGACTCCTCTTCCTCGTCCCGGGGCTTCTCTATGTCGGTTGGATCAAAACGATGGCCGCGCTGGCGACGGCGAAAATGGGGTCGTCCCCTATCGTTTTGGCCGTGGCGGTCGAATTGTCTGGTCCTGTTGGCCCTTGGGGGCAGGCCGCCTTCAAAGGCATTCAGATGGCCGTCGACGAGGCGAACAGCCAGGGAGGCATCGAAGGGCATCCCGTTCAGACCATCTCCGTTGACGCCAGCGATGGTACGGGGTTGGCCGGCTTTTCCGAACAGGCGCAAAAAAAGGGCGTCGCCGCCGTGATCGGCCCAGTGACGCCGTCGAAGGCGGAGGCGCTCGTCAAGGCCGGCCTGTCGGTCCCCTTGATCAGCCTGGCCAGTGCGCCTTCCGTGCCCAGCCTCGGCGACAAGGTGCTTCAAGGGAGCTATGACGACCGGCAGCAGGGGACGGCGGCGGCCCACTATGCGGCGCGCGTCTGGAGCAAAAAGGCGGCCCTCGTGGTCGAGGAAAAGAGCGCCTACGCTCAGTCGCTGGCCAAGTCCTTCCGGGAGGCCTATGAAGCCAAAGGCGGCAAGATAGTCAAAAGTCTGACCTACCAGCGGGGACAGCAGGATTTCAGCGCCCTTTTGAAACAACTGACCCAGGCAGACCCCGAGGTGATCTACCTTCCCGGCTATGCAAAAGAAGGGAAGGCCTTTTTGCAGCAGGCCCGCCAGAAAGGCCTTCAGACGCCGATCATCGGCGGCGACGGGCTGGAGTCGGTGGCCAAGGAGATCGCCGGCAAAGGAAAAGAAGCCTGGCAGTGGCGTCTTTACTACACGACGCCCAACTTCATCCCCACCGGCGAAGCAGCCGCCTTTGTCCAGTCTTATCAACGCCGCTACGGCGAACTGCCCCAGCCGATGGCCCTCTGGGCCTATGACGCCACCCGTGGGATCTTGAAGGGTCTGCGCTCCCCCGAGGTCCGCACCAACCCCGACGCCCTGATCCGCCAGATGGCCGGTGCCGGATGGCAAGTTGCCGGCGGGCAGATGCAGATCAGCGAGGATCGGTACGCGTTGCGGCCCATGGCGATCATGGAGACGGAACCGGAACTGCGCCTCGTCGAGGTGATCCCCGCCGGGCAGTGAGAAGGACGCTGAGAAAAATTAAAGTGACTTCCGTATCGAAAAGTGAATCGGATGTTTATCGAAGGGCGCGACCCGGCAAGACTACCTCCTGGATGGAACCAATCCATGAAGGAGGAGAACCGCTTGGCTCGAAGGCCCTTTTCTCCTGCCTTCCGGCTCCTGACCCTTTTCACCCTCCTCGTTGCCTTTTGTGGCGGAGTGGCCTTCTATCTACCGCACTTGGAGGCCCGTGAAGCTTCGCCGCTGCCGCTGTTGCGCCTGCACGTGGTCGCCCCCTCGGACGACCCGGCAGACCAAGCGCTCAAACTGAAAGTCCGCGACGAGATCCTGGCTTATGTCGATCCCCTGCTGGCGGACTGCCATTCAGTCGAAGAATCGCGCGAACAGGTCCTGGCGCACCTGGATGAGATCCAAAAATGCGCCGCATCGGTCATCACGCAAGCCGGCTATGACTACACCGTTACCTCTGAGGTGGGCCGCTTCCACTTTCCGGCCAAGGTCTACGGCCACCTGAAAGCCCCTGCCGGGGAGTATGAAGCCCTGCGAGTGGTCATCGGCGGTGGACAAGGCGCCAACTGGTGGTGTGTCCTCTATCCGCCCCTCTGCCTCAGCGACCGCACCGGCACGGTTGCCTCGGAGAACGCTGCGACTGCCCCGGCCATATACGCCATCGAATCGGTCAGTCCCAACGGCGGCGAACCGAACATCGAGGTCCGCTCGAAGCTCTGGGACATGATCACAAGAACAGAAAAACCCTGAAGCGAATGAACTGCTTCAGGGTTTTCTTTCGATCCCTATTAGGTCGCCATGGCTGGGTATGTAGACCCACAAAGGCCGTCACCGACACGTTTTCCAACCTTGCACTCGCAAGTGGGCGCCTCGCCGCCAGCGTTTGCCGTCCCGTCTCAGCGGGCATGACAGCGACCGGCATGATCCAGCTCCCGTAATGAAAACTGGCTCTTCGCTGTTTTGTGTGGGTGAACATTTGTTTGCTAAAATTGTATCAAGTGTTCGCCGGTGCTACGGAAATATCAAGCCCACCCGCAACCAGGTATATAATGGAGATAAAGTTGCGTACTGAGCGGTACCCGCGCGCTTTACGCTTGGCTGCTTGAATCAAGCTATTGATTCCTTCTTGTAATCCGTTTGTGATGTTAGAGACAAACCAGCGCAGGATGCCCTTCTCATGTCGTTTCATGGTCTTTGCGACTTCTTTCATAGGCGCTAACCGACTATGGGTGGCCCAGAAGTACCATTTCTTAAAGAACATCGGTGCGTCCATAGGATCTTTTTCGTACATTTCTTGGAAGGTAAGTCGAAGCTGATATGCCTTGGCGGTCTTTGAGTTACGTTTGGTCAGCACATCCTCCATGATCGCTTTTTGCTTCATCGTTAAATTCTTTTTGTTTTTAAGCCAAATATAACGAGTTCCTTTTAATTCCGGCATTGTCTTTTGCTCTTCACGTCGAACTTGGTCCACCGCTTCGTTGATTAGCTTGATCACATGGAACTTGTCAAAGGTTATCGCTGCTTCCGGGAGATGGTTTTCCACTCCGGAAATAAAGGCCGGGGACATGTCCATGCAAACATCGGTAATATTCTCTGTACAACCCCCGTGGGATTGAAAATCTTCTTTGAACTTAGGAAGTACATCAGCGCCTTTTCCCTCTGTTGCGAATATCACTCGCCGGGTGTCGGCATCAATAACCATAGAGATGTACTTATGCCCTTTCGCCCGAGCCGTCTCGTCGATGCTAATTTTCTCGACGGTCGACAGGTTTTCTTTTCGGCGAGCTTTATGAACATAGTGGTGGAGGATTCGCCACAGTAGAGAGTCATGTTCGTGAACAATTCGCGCGACTGATTTAACAGGCATTTCTTTCATGAGTGTCATCACATAGGCCTCAAAGAGCAGGGTGAATCCACTGCCCGGCCGACTCCACGGCACCGTTACCTGACGGACTGCCCCGCATCGGTCGCATTTCGTTCGAGGAACAGATGCATGGATAAAGGTCTTGTGCTGAAAGAAGTTCAGGTGTCTCCAAGATCTCTCCTTTGTATCGTGGGCTTTGCAGCCAGCTTCAGCACAAGCTGGGCAAGCAAATGAGCTTCCGGGTACGAAGTCGATCGTAATATGAAGTTCTTGGGCCTCGGCGTTAAACCGGGCTTCAGAGACAAACCATGGTGGGGTTAAGCCGAGGGCTAATTGGAATAAATCTTTGTTGTTCATAGCTCCATTTTATCATTTCTGTGAGGCCGTCTAGAAAATAAGCAAATTCCCTAGCCAGCCCTTGCAAAAGCATGATTTTTTAATACAAACAGCAAAAAACTAGAGTCTTTTTATCGGTCTCACCGGCCCTTTTTGAGGATTTTCCTCAAAAAGGGCAGATCTCCCCCTTGCACCTTATGCGGCTTTTTTGAAAGCAACACCGCGTAAGGCACTCACCTCCAACACCATGGTTGCATTCTTATCATTTCGTAGACGGTTGAGTTTTTGAAAGTTCGCCGCTAACGCGCTGAGCCGGGCGGCATAAGCCAGATTTCGTTTTCCGATACGGCGAACCCGGCGCAGTCCGTAACGGTTGACCAGTTCATTTTGCTTGGCTTCGATGCGGCTGCGAAGACGCATCTGTTCCTTATAGATTTTCGTTTGGGAGTGCTTTGCCGCCTCGAGCATGACACCATAGGCGTTGTGAATAAAAATCGTGCGCCGATGTTTCTTTTCTTTAAAACAGGTCGTGTAACGAGGGCAGTGCTTGCAATCATGGTCCTTGGCGCGAAGCACGAAGTTCTTCCCATCTGCCACTTCCGAATAGGTGGTGATGACTTTTCCTCTCGGGCAGATCAGTTGTGTTTGGTCTTCGGAAACTTGAAATCCCTCGCCCGCGAGGATATCACATTTTGTCTTTGGTGAAAGTGGCGCCACTACGTCAATGCCTTTTTCCTTGAGGGTGACACGGTCATCGCCCGCACCATAGTGGGTATCTCCAATGATCGTCGGGTTTTCTACACAATCGGTGGGAAGCTGATCCGCTAACGGCACCAGACTGGAGCCGTCATAGTCGTTGGCTTTCATGGCCTCGGCGGCGGCGATAAATCCGGAATTTCCGACTTCGACGATGGCCATCTTATACCCGCGCCATTTCGTCTTGCCCTTACAACCGAAACGGGCTTCGCTGTCTACAGCCGAAACTATCATATCTTTGACAGAACCGCCGGGGGCTATCTCAAGAGTTCCATCATCTTTCCGAATGATTCGTTCACGGAGGATACGGCAAAGCAAAAGGGCGTAATGAATGACATCGGGCTTCTTCTTCCACGAAGCCTCCGATGACTCCACGTAGGCCAGCAGTTCGTCAGCCTCGCTGACCACTTCAACAAGCCGTTCCATTTTGGCCTTATCGTCCAGGTTATGCTCTTTCACTTCCGTCACTGTTTCCAGGTAACGTACCGCCCGAGGGGCATGGGGGATTGCATGCCATGGAACACTGTATTGCTTCGCCAAAAGACGCACCAACAGGCGCATGGCTTGGCGGATCAGTTCGATGGTCGTGGGGGCACTGATGGGAGCTATGACATGGGTCGTGTCCGTTATCCAAGGTTCTTTCCCTGTCAAAACGCCCAGGTAGTACATCAACCGGATAAAGCGATCGAGATAGACCTTATCAAGTTCCTTTTGGATGAGCCGTTGCCGGTGGACGCCAAAATTGGCGTGATCAATGCCCGGTTCATCGAGGGCCATTCCTAACGCAAACTTGACCTCGATGTTCACACGTGTCTGTGCTTCCATCCCCCGGTCTGTTTCGCCCAGCATTTCCTGTAACATGCAGGCCATCGTCATCTGCCGGGCCGCATGACTGGGACGTCCGTTGTCAAGGCAATAGAGACCTGTAAAATCCTCCGGTTGTATTAATAGGGGCGCCAATTCACGAAACAGGCGAAAGACGGAATCGGCAGGCACAAGTTGGTCCCAGAGGGCTGCAAAGTCGTAAAAGCTAACTTGGGGGTCCACATCGAATCGAAACAAGGTACATCGCCTCGCTATAAACAGTCTTTGTACCTATATCCTTCGACGCGAAGAGTCGAATTCCCTTTAAATTCCACCAATTTCCATATAAAAACGTCTTGCTTTTTGCCCTCTCTTGAGGGGGTTTTTAGACAGACTCTCTGTAATTGCCAACCCACACAAAATAGCGAGGAACCTGAAAACTTATCGATTGAAAACATTAATCGGCAACGCACCCAGCAGGTGTCGCCGGAACCGTTCCGGCAAAATGTATTCTACCCAAAAGAGCGGGGATTGTCACTAGGAGGTCGATGGAAATAAAAATAGTATTCAGCTCAGTAAAATTAATTATAATCGACACAATTCGACGTGAAGTCATTAAAATCCATGTTATTATAAGAAAACAAATTTATTTGGGGGAATATCAATGATTGTTAATTCAAGGACAAAATCTGAGGAGTTTTCAACTATTGATTTTGGAGACATTGATGGATTATACGACAAAAATTTATATCGATATTTTTTAGATGAAAACTATTGGGAAAATATTGTTGAAAAAGATGTCTTTTTTGTTATTGGAAGAAAAGGAACTGGTAAATCTGCTATCTATAATTGGATCTATTCACAACAAAGTAACAGAGGGGCGTTAGTATCAAACTTGTCTTTTAAGGAATTTCCTTTTGAAAAATTGTTAAAATTAAGTGATGATAATTTTTCAAAACCAAATCAATACCAAAGTATTTGGAGAAATATAATTTTATCTGAAATTGCAAAACAAATTGTTACGGATTCAACAAGCATTGTAGATACTGCATTTAAACAAATAAAAAATTATGTAGACCATGTTTTTGGGAAAGACATTAAAGATGTACATAAGCAAATTACGCTAGGCACATCAAAGACAGCAAATGGATTAAAATTCCACGGTGAACACATGCATGAAAAAACCGAGCAAATTAATTACTCAGATGGATTTGATAATATTACCAAGGTAAATAGAATGTTATATGAAACAATTGTTGCTTATTTAAAGGTAAATTCAATTAATAGGTACATTGTTCAATTTGACCAATTAGATGATAACTACACTGCGTACACTAACACAGATAGTTATTTTCAGGCTCTAATTAGTTTATTTAAAACAATATATGACATAGACCAAAGTTTTAGAGGTATGGATATACCAGTCAAAGCCATTGCATATTTAAGGTCTGATATTTTCAATTCATTTAACAACTACGATGCGGAAAGTGCCCGATGGGACCAATTTAAATACTTTTTAAATTGGTCTATTGTTAATAGAACAGACTGGAATAATCCTCGCCTACTTCAATTGATTAACAAAAGAATTACAAATAGCATTCCAAAATTAGAGAACACCAATGCATTTAGTGATTACTTTTTTAATCAACAAAATATTTATATATTAGAAAACGGAAACGCACAACAGGTGTTTAAATATATTATTCACAGAACTTTTCATAGACCTAGGGATTTTATGCAATTTTGTATTAAAATTCAGCAAGAATTAAACCAAAACAAAAGATTGGATTATCGAACAATACTAAATGCAGAAAAAGAATATTCATTATGGTTATTATCTGAAGTAGCAAATGAATTGTCTCCAAAAGTAAAAAGTTTAGATTCGCTTTATGAACTCTTAAGGTTATTTGGTAGAAATACCTTTTCTATTACTGATTTCAAATCCAAGTACACTCGTTATGAGGGAGAAATAATGCTGGATTCCGAAAAATTATTAAAGTTATTATATAGTTTTGGGTTAATTGCAAATGTTAATTATAGTTCTAGGGAACGCAGAACCCACGCATCTTTAATAAAAAAGTCTGCTAATCCCCTGTCTGAGGCGCTGTTGGAGAATTGTCATGAAAACGCGACAATTCCCACGGGAAAATGGATGTAATTAGATTAATTTCCAGAAAATTTTAAAGGATTCCCGTTACCTTTGTCGAAGTGAGTGGTTGCAAAGCAAAACACTGAACAAAGGGGGAATCCTCAGTGCAAAGCGTAGCACAGCCACTCGAAGAAGTCCAGAAAATTTTTTGTAGAACACCTGGTGGAAAAAAAGCGGGCCGACTAATTCAACATTTTACGCAGTACGCCTCAAAGGTATATGGCTTTTCGCAGATGGTCCGTCAAGCAAAGGATGGTCGCAAACAACCCCGTATCAAAGCCCCAGCCATTTTTACCGTCGCTTTTTTTGGCGCCTTTTTCTGTATGGAAAGTATGGAGCAGATGGACCGTTGGCAAAAAACCGGGGTATTCCGTCAATTGGTTCCCAAAAACATTCGATTGCCATCACATGATACGGTGCGACAAGCCTTGATGAAATGGGATCTAAAAGAGCAACGAAAGCAGCATAACTGTGTGATCCAGCGATATAAGGAGCAACGCGGCCCGCAGAAGGAAAGCATCAATGGTTGGCGAGTGACTGCCATCGATGGCGTGGAGTTATTCCACACCAAGGCCTATCGTTGTCCCGAATGCCTTACGCGCGAACACCGCGACAAAACCACCGACTATTATCATGCGGTCGTAGTCGCTCAACAGGTTGGCGGCAACGCGAACCTGATTTATGACTGGGAAATGCGAAAGCCTCAGGATGGGGTGGACAAGGATGAAGGAGAAACCACCGTCGCCCAACGATTGATCCGACGTATGGCCGAGACCTATGGAAAAATAACGGATGTATACACGTTAGACGCGCTGTTTGCCAAAGCACCCGTCATTCATGCCGCTCTGGATGCAGGCGCTCATGTAGTTGTTCGCATGAAAGAAGAACGTCGACGGATAATGAAAGAGGCAAATGCCTGCTTTGCGAACCGGCTTCCGGACTCCACTTGGGAAGAAAGAGATGGAAAAGGGAATACCGTTTACGTTCAAGCTTGGGACGAAGAGGGATTGGCACAATGGCCGCAAGTTCGCGTGCCCATGCGAATCGTAAAAATCATTCGTCATACCAACAAGACAGTCATCGAAGCAAACAAAGAAGTCTTTGTCACTGATGTGGTGGAGCGCTGGATAGCAACCACATGCTCATCCGAAAAAGCGGATACCCAGACGATCGCACAAATTGCCGCCGCTCGTTGGGATATTGAGAATATTGGATTTCGCAACCTTAAGACGTTCAACGCCTTGGACCACTGCTTCGTGCACGATTCGGTGGCGATCAAAGCGATGATCGGATTTCAAGTGCTGGCTTTTAATCTTAAGCGATTGTTTTTCTTTCACCACCTCCCTGCCTCTCGTCATCGAGATGTGCCGCTTCGATATCTCATTGATGAGATGCGCGAAGCGACGAGGTGGGTATCTTTACATCTATATCGTTGGGTCTGGGAGTGGGGCTTATCTACTGCCTAGCTGACCAAGGGTGAAAGGGTGGGATTGCCTATCGAAGCACTGGTATAAACAAGGTGTTTTTTTCCATAAACTTGCGTAGGATAAATGCAACTGTCGACTGGATAATTTAAACATTTAAAGAGAGAATTGGTATCGCCATTAAATCGGTTAACCGTAAGAGGTCGCTCATTTGCTTGGTGCTATTTCGATTGCGTAGGTTCTGTAGGGAACGGGAACTGTACTCAATAATCAGAAACGATAGATCTGTGTTTAACAGAGACTTAAGAATTTTACTGCACCCAGGGTTTTATCAAGGTTTGTATGTTTCGAAGTTTATGAAAGGATAGTTAATAATAAGCGATATTAAGAAGAATTTAAAACACAAAAGAAGGATAATAGCGATTCCTTCTTTTGTGTTTTAAGATAACAGCTATATTTTTTTTAGTAGTGTTATAATAAGAAGAAGAAACTTAGTATTTTTAGTTACTCAACTTTCGCAGTTGACAAAAGTGAAAAATCATGCGGCCCGAATGCATAACCTATTTTTTAACGATAAGGGTAATTTATCCATAAACGAATCAATTAATTGACCTATAACGGCGTCAGAAAGAAAGAGATTTTCTCTAAGCGTCTGGGTAAGCAAGTCAATGATCATAAAAAACGCACGTGAAAATTCCAGATCGGCGACTTCATCACAGTACAGGTAGAATAGTTCGCCATGAGCACGACTATCGTTCTGTTCACGGTTTTCCACAGTGAGGAGCATATGACGCAGGAAAACCATCGCGGTATGAGCCACCATCGCGTCATAGGTTCGAGATTGACATTCTTTTGCGAGACCCAAAAAAGACTTACACGCCTTGAAAAAGACTTCAATGTCCCATCGGAGTCCGTAAACTCGGATGACTTCTTCTTCGGAAATCGCTGTATCTGTAGTGAGAAGGGCCAACCATTCCCGTTTTCCGCCGTTTCGGTTTCGGACAAATACCACACGAGCCGGTAATCCATAATAGGAGACAAGTACGGATGAAATGTATGCTTTATTTCGGGTTTGCCGACCGATCGCTTGATACAAGTCGGATAGACGATACTCCTTACCTTCATAACCGTATACGATATGAGGCATGTCTTTTAACATGCAGATTACGTGCCGTTGATGCTGACAAATGCCTTTAATCACATCGGGCCAGCTAAACCAACTATCAAAAAGGACATACTGAAAGTCCTGAACTTGGGTAAGAATTTGCTGAAACATTTCCAGCATTACTGCAGTGGCCGGTTGAATCGCTTGTTTCCGACGTGTTTCACCGTGTGAGCCTTTGGGGACGTCCGGTCCTTGCTCATACAGTCGATTTTTCTCCCTCGAAGAACTTAACAGGGCAAAGGATAATGGAACGAAGGAAGCACCATCGGTCCACCCTGCCGTTAACATTCGAAAACCCTTAAAATAACGACCTGTCACATGGTCCTTGACTCGCGCAAGCAGTTCCACTTTTTTGCTACGATCTCGAACGTAGGCGCTGTCGTCAAAGATGATGGCTTTCACTCGTTGCTCAGACGTTAACGTTTTAAACCATGCGGTTATAGTTGCCCCTAACGTCAAAAGAAAACCGATCCACTCCCACCGCGGGTCATTGAGTAAACGATAGGCTGTGTCTTTCGCAAAAGGAGGAATATTGTTTTGTGCTACCATGGTCCGGTACAGGTTTTTGTGAATAAATACCAACGTTAAGAGAAAATCTATAACGCATTCCACGGAAAAACCTTTTGTTTTAGTAATTCCGGCTTTTTGTAACAAACCGATAACTCCAAAACGTTGGATGAAGCGGGTTATTCTTGATACCTGTTGCTTTTCTTCTCCGATAACTGGTACACTAGAGGTCAAGCTAAGCACCTTTCCTTTCTCATAATTTTGGTGTGGTGACCTCATTATGCCAGAGAAAAGCGGTTCAACCCCCTAATTCTAGAGCGTAGACCCCTTATTCGCTGTTTTTCGTAGAGTCTCACAAAATTGACGATTGCGCTAATTCGGGGGGCTGCCGTCACCGCCTCTTACAGGGTCCTATACAGACCAACGTCTATCAAGGGCAAGGGCTTCGCCACGCCTTCGGCGTCCCTTGACAGACGTCGGCCTGTATAGGGAACGTCAATTAGGCGGTTGACGTCGGGCTTTGCGCTTTAGCCTGCCTGGTCTATAGTGCGGCACCTATGCTACAGTGTGACAATAAAAGCGGGTACGTTCCCATCCGCCAGCTGTCGACAAAACTCCGCAGGGGACATATTGTAGAGGCTGCCATGGATTCGCCTCTGGTTATAAAAGTCAATGTATTCTCCAACCACTTGGTAGGCGTCTTGGTAGGATTCAAAGGTATGCTTGATGTAGCACTCGCGTTCCAGATTTGCATGAAACGATTCGATATGGGCGTTTTTGTTCGGCGTCTTTGGGGGAATTCGTTCGTGTTCAACCTGGTATTGTTCGCACGTTTCCTCAAACACACGGCTGATAAACTGCGATCCATTGTCGGTTCGCACAATTGGCTTCTTTTCTTTTTCAAAGCAGTTTCGTTTCCACAACGCCCGTTTCAGCGTATTGGCTGCGTCAGCACCTTCACAATTTAACCCGATGTGGTAATCTACAATAGAGCGATCATAGACATCGATGAGCGACATGAGATAGAAGAAGCGATCTTCACCGGCGATGTAGCCGTATTTGATGTCCATCTCCCAGAGTTCGTTGGAGGCGGTAATGATTCGGTTGCGCGCCATCCGGCGCGGATGTTTGGCCTTGATCTGGCGTTGTGGCGATAGGATGTCTAACTCTTTGCATAGTCGATAGGTTTTTTTATGGTTGATGATCAACTGATGCTGTTTATGAAGGCAGATTCCCAGCTTTCGATATCCGTAGATGCTTTCTTCGCCAGCGATGAGTTCCATTAGGTATTCCTTAATTTGTTCATCGCTGATTCGCTTTCCGTCTTGTGTCCATGAATACCCTGGTTGCGGCCGTCCGCCATTGTTTGTGCGCTCTTTCGGTTCTCTCTGTAGACGTTGGCGCCGAGCGTAGTAGGTGGCTTCGTGAATGCCGATGACACGCAAGATAAAGGCATTGCTGGCTTCCTCCCGAGCTACCCATTCATCGGCAACTTCTAATTTTTCCGATAGCTCGGGTTCTTCTTTTTTATCAAATCTTGCAATATTTGGATTTCTAATGTCTTTTCGCCGAGTAGCTTTTTCAGTGCTATGTTTTCGGATTCCAATCGCTTAAATTCTTGTGCGGACGGCACATACGGAGCAATTTGTTTTGCGTCCGCCGGTGCTTCTTGGAAGCCCTTGTGCTGTGATTCTCGAATCCAGTAATACAGCCGTTTCGGATCGATCCCATGTCGGCGGGCCACTTGTGTTGCATTTCCCGCTTCCATGGCTTCTTGGATCAGCTGTTCCTTCAGTTCTTTTGGGTATCGATTTCGTCTCATGTTCTTGACCCCTCCATGTGTTCTCATTGTAGCCCACTAGGGGGTCTTTGCTCAAATTCAATTAGGGGGCTTGATAGAAAGGATGCTTTGCTTTATTTTTGTCAAAATTTTAACTTATCACAGGTAACAACAGATTCGCAACTGCGAAAGTTGAGTTAGTTATAGAGTTTTTTGGGGGTGAATGAGGACTGGTGTCCTCCCTGGGCTTCAAACCCACGTGGCGCGCGGCCAACCCGGGCGCGGTAGGTTCGATTCCTACCCACTCCCGCCAATCAACGCATTCGCCGACATAAACAGCATAAAACCAGGTAGTGTAAGAAAGATCGAGTAGGAGGGGGTGATTAACCCCCGTCCTCTCACACCACCGTACGTACCGTTCGGTATACGGCGGTTCATGCTGGTTGACGATGAGATTGGTATGTTTCGACTAAACTGACTAAGCCCTGTTCCCGCCAGTAGGCGAGGCCAAGGGCTTTATTCATTTGCGGGGTCAAGGCCAGACGCCAATATCCTTTTCGTGAGCCGCTGATGTTGCATGCCCATTCCTCCGGAATGCCCAACGCCACTAAGTTTCGTCTTCGTGTCTTCGGGCGCTTCCATTGCTTGAGCAAGCACATCCGCAGTCGTCGGCGAAGCCACTCATCCAGCTCTTTAAGTACGCTTGGCGTATCAATGAGTCGAAAGTAGCCCATCCAGCCTTTCAGGTATTGGTTGAGGGTGTCCAGTCGGTCCTCCATCGCGATGCTTCGACTCCGCCCAGTGAACTGGCGAATCTTCTCTTTCACCCGTTTCACCGTTTGGGGGGCGAGCCGAATCTTTGCTGCCTTGTGCCACGTAAATGAAAACCCCAGAAACTTTCGGTTCCAGGGTCGGTCGACTGCGCTTTTCTCCCAGTTGACCTGCAGTTTTAGACGCCCTTCCAGAAACTTCGCCATACCCTCCATCACTCGTTGCCCTGCCCGTCGACTGCGGACGTAGACGTTACAGTCATCGGCGTACCGGCAGAAGCGATGTCCCCGGCTTTCCAGTGCCTTATCCAAATCATCCAGGATGATGTTCGCCAGCAAAGGGCTGAGTGGACCTCCCTGGGGTGTTCCTTCCTCGCTCTTCACACGAATCCCGTTGAGCATGACCCCGGCCTTGAGGTATTCTCGGATCAACTTCAAGATTCGTTTGTCCTTCACCTTGCGCGCTACGCGCGCCATGAGAATGTCGTGATTGACGCGATCAAAGAACTGGGCCAGGTCCATGTCAACCACCCATCGGTAGCCGTCGGCGATGTATTCCTTCGCTTTCTTCACCGCTTGGTGCGCAATCTTTCCCGGACGAAATCCGTAGCTGTTCGTGGAAAAGTCAGGGTCGAAGATCGGCATCAGGATCTGGTTCAGGGCCTGTTGGATCAGTCGATCGACGACAGTGGGAATGCCCAGCTTCCGTGTTCCGCCTTGGGGTTTGGGAATTTCAACCCGCCGGACCGGTTGCGGTCGATAGGTCCCCTCCAACAATTCCTGTTTAATGCGCGACCATTCCTCTTTTAGGTACGGGCGCAGGGATTCTAGCCCCATACCGTCGATTCCGGCCGCGCCTTTGTTGGCCATGACTCGCTTATACGCTTCCGTCATGTTCCCTCGTTCGACGACTTTCTCCATCAGGTCATACGTCTCTTCGCGGGGTTGCTTCGCTTCTTGTGCCGGTAACGCGCTCGGCACTCCACCGGTCCCCTGCGGATTCACCGCTTCCTCCCGTTGGCAGTTCCCTTTCGGGATATTCGGCTGTCTCTGCGCGTCACGCGAACGCATCGTCGCTTCCCCTTCCATCATGTTCGGTCCTTCATCTGGCCGGACGTCGGGCCAGCCTACTATGACCTCTGCTGACTCCTGCCGGTTCAGCCACGCCTTTCGGCGTGGTTTCCCAAGTTACTTGGTCCCCCGGCAGGCCTCCCCGGGGTAAGAACGTTGCCTTTCCCTCCATCTACCCGCCCCATTTACTCTCGGCAGCCTTCGGTGACAAGGACTTCGCTTTGTTCGGCAAGCTCATCCAACTGCCGCTAGCCTCACCTGGGGTTCGTGGTCCTCGGGCCGGAGGTTTGCCGCTGGCTTCCTTCAGATTCCGCCTCGCGGCGGACACCCTTGCCTTAAGCTAACGCCTACTGCCACCTTCGGCGTTCGGGACTTCCACCCTAGAGACAACGCCCATGCCGGGCGCACATCGAGTAGGAGGGGGTGATTAACCCCCGTCCTCTCACACCACCGTACGTACCGTTCGGTATACGGCGGTTCATGCTGGTTGACGATGAGATTGGTATGTTTCGACTAAACTGACTAAGCCCTGTTCCCGCCAGTAGGCGAGGCCAAGGGCTTTATTCATTTGCGGGGTCAAGGACAGACGCCAATATCCTTTTCGTGAGCCGCTGATGTTGCATGCCCATTCCTCCGGGATCCCCAACGCCACTAAGTTTCGTCTTCGTGTCTTCGGGCGCTTCCATTGCTTGAGCAGGCACATCCGCAGTCGTCGGCGAAGCCACTCATCCAACTCTTTAAGTACGCTTGGCGTGTCAATGAGTCGAAAGTAGCCCATCCAGCCTTTCAGGTATTGGTTGAGGGTGACCAGTCGGTCCTCCATCGCAATGCTTCGGTTCCGCCCAGTGAACTGGCGGATCTTCTCTTTCACCCGTTTCACCGTTTGGGGGGCGAGCCGAATCTTTGCTGCCTTATGCCACGTAAATGAAAACCCCAGAAACTTTCGGTTCCAGGGTCGGTCGACTGCGCTTTTCTCCCAGTTGACCTGCAGTTTTAACCGCCCCTCCAGAAACTTTGCCATACCCTCCATCACTCGTTGCCCTGCCCGTCGACTGCGGACGTAGACGTTACAGTCGTCGGCGTACCGGCAGAAGCGATGTCCCCGGCTTTCCAGTGCCTTATCCAAATCATCCAGGATGATGTTCGCCAGCAAAGGGCTGAGTGGACCTCCCTGGGGTGTTCCTTCCTCGCTCTTCACACGAATCCCGTTGAGCATGACCCCGGCCTTGAGGTATTCTCGGATCAACTTCAAGATTCGTTTGTCCTTCACCTTGCGCGCTACGCGCGCCATGAGAATGTCGTGATTGACGCGATCAAAGAACTGGGCCAGGTCCATGTCAACCACCCATCGGTAGCCGTCGGCGATGTATTCCTTCGCTTTCTTCACCGCTTGGTGCGCACTCTTTCCCGGACGAAATCCGTAGCTGTTCGTGGAAAAGTCAGGGTCGAAGATCGGCATCAGGATCTGGTTCAGGGCCTGTTGGATCAGTCGATCGACGACAGTGGGAATGCCCAGCTTCCGTGTTCCGCCTTGGGGTTTGGGAATTTCAACCCGCCGGACCGGTTGCGGTCGATAGGTCCCCTCCAACAATTCCTGTTTAATGCGCGACCATTCCTCTTTTAGGTACGGGCGCAGGGATTCTAGCCCCATACCGTCGATTCCGGCCGCGCCTTTGTTGGCCATGACTCGCTTATACGCTTCCGTCATGTTCCCTCGTTCGACGACTTTCTCCATCAGGTCATACGTCTCTTCGCGGGGTTGCTTCGCTTCTTGTGCCGGTAACGCGCTCGGCACTCCACCGGTCCCCTGCGGATTCACCGCTTCCTCCCGTTGGCAGTTCCCTTTCGGGATATTCGGCTGTCTCTGCGCGTCACGCGAACGCATCGTCGCTTCCCCTTCCATCATGTTCGGTCCTTCATCTGGCCGGACGTCGGGCCAGCCTACTATGACCTCTGCTGACTCCTGCCGGTTCAGCCACGCCTTTCGGCGTGGTTTCCCAAGTTACTTGGTCCCCCGGCAGGCCTCCCCGGGTAAGAACGTTGCCTTTCCCTCCATCTACCCGCCCCATTTACTCTCGGCAGCCTTCGGTGACAAGGACTTCGCTTTGTTCGGCAAGCTCATCCAACTGCCGCTAGCCTCACCTGGGGTTCGTGGTCCTCGGGCCGGAGGTTTGCCGCTGGCTTCCTTCAGATTCCGCCTCGCGGCGGACACCCTTGCCTTAAGCTAACGCCTACTGCCACCTTCGGCGTTCGGGACTTCCACCCTAGAGACAACGCCCATGCCGGGCGCACCGAACAAGCGCCATTCACATCGGGATGTGAATGGCGAGCTTGTTTTTTCTCCCGTCCATTTGAGAAGAACCGTCTTCAGTTTCTCCGAAGAGACGGGCTTGCTGAAAGGATGAGCGAGAGGCAAAGCTTGTAGTAAAGTCAATGTCAGAGGGTACACTAGCGGGGAAAGGGGGGCGTCCCGTGGATGAAAGGGGAACGGTGAGGCTCAGACGGTCTTTGCAGGCTTCAGCCGGTCAACTGCAGATACCGGATACCTTCAGCTGTTCCTACGACGAGAATATGAGGATATTAAAAAAGATTCTCGCCAACGATGACCTGATCATCTACCGTCCGCTGACGCTAGAAGGACAAGACAATCATCGCTGCTGTGTCGTCTATGTGGACGGTATGGTGGACAGCGATCTGCTCCATGAAAATGTGCTGACGCGACTGCAAGATGTCCGCTGGCAGCAGGTGCCTGACGACGAACTGCTGTCCCTGTTCGTGAAACGAATCATCAGCGCCGGAAATGTGACCACAGTAGCGAAGGTACGTCCGGCCATCCAGGCGCTCTTGTACGGCAATGTGCTCTTGGTCCTCGACAGCGCCGACGCTGTCATCCAGATCGAAGCGAAGGGCTGGGAGAAGCGCGCCATCAGCGAACCGGAGACGGAACGGGTCGTCCGGGGCCCTCGGGAAGGGTTCATCGAGAACATCGTGACCAACCTGGCCATGATTCGCCGCAAAGTGCCCAACCCAAACCTGAAGATGGTTTACCGGGAGATCGGAACGCGGACGAAGACAAAGATCTGCATCGTTTACCTGGAGGGCGTGAGCCGAAAAGAGTTGCTTGAAGAACTTCAGCGCCGCCTGGACAAGGTGCAACTGGACGGCATCTTAGAGGCGGAGTACATCATTGAGCTGATCCGCGACGCCCCGCTCTCCCCCTTTGAAACGCTTGGGACGACAGAACGGCCGGATACGGCGGTAGGAAAGCTATTGGAGGGCAGGATCCTCATCGTCGTCGACGGTTCCCCCTTCGTCATCACCCTGCCTTACCTCTTCATCGAATACTTCCAGGCAAACAAAGATTACTACGAAAATTTTTATTACAGCACTGTCAACCGGCTGCTGCGCTACCTGAGCTTCTTCTTGACGACAAGCACGCCTGCCATATTCGTAGCCCTGACCGCTTTCCATCAGGAGATGATCCCGACCCGGCTGTTGTTCAGCATCTCCGCCGCCAAAGAAGGCGTGCCCTTTCCTACGGTGGTCGAGGCCTTTTTGATGCTCACGGCTTTTCAAATCCTTCGGGAGGCGGGGATACGGTTGCCCTCCCCGGTCGGACAGGCCGTGAGCATCGTCGGGGCCCTGGTCCTGGGCGATGCGGCCGTGACGGCCAAGATCATCAGCGCGCCCATGGTCATCGTGGCGGCAGTGACGGGGATCACCAGTTTTATCGTCCCTGAAATGCCCGGCGTCGCCTTTTTGCTCAGCCTGTTTTTTTTGTTCGCCGCGTCCTTTCTTGGCTTATTCGGCTATATCTTCGCCGTAATCGCCTTGACCATCCACCTGGCCGGCATCCGCAGCTTCGGTGTCAATTACCTAGACAGCATCACGTCCATCCGGCTACAAGACCTGAAAGACACGGCCATCCGCGCCCCTTGGTGGTGGATGACTTATCGCCCGCGGCTGCTCACCCCCAATGACAAGCGGTTGGCCGATCCGGGGAGACCGAAACCATGAGTGCAGGCCTGCGCCTCTTTCTTCTCGTGGTCTGTCTGTGTCTCATCCTGCCGTCGGCCGGCTGCTGGAACTACAGGGAGATCCGCGAACTGGCCATCGTCGTCGGCGCCGCTTTTGATAAACAGGACGAAGGCATTCATCTGACTGTTGAACTGATGAGCACGAAAACGGGGGAGAAAACCGAAGGCAGCGGCACGCTGGGGATTCGTCCCCAGCGTTTCGAGAGCTACGGGAAAACGGTCTTTGAAGCGGTCAGAAACATGATCGCCAAGACAGGAAAAAGGCTCTACTGGAGTCATGCGAAGGCCTTCATCGTCAGCGAGGAAATGGCGAAAGACGGCATGATCCAGCTCATCGACTGGATCAACCGTGATGCCGAGGTTCGTCTACAGACATGGATCCTCGTTACGAGGGGCGAGAAGGCAAGTGACATTTTGAAGACCAAGTCAAAACTCTTCGACACGGTGTCGATGCAACTGGAGGAAGCATTGCGAAGATATAGTAACTCGGGGAAACTATTATCCAGCACGGTCGGCGATTTCGTGGAGGAAATGGAGTCACCCGGTATTGGGGCGACGGCTCCGCTCGTGCAAACGGCGGAAAACGCCGGTGATAAAATCCCTCAGATCGGGGGCACCGCTTTGTTTCGGGGCGAACGGCTGGTAGGATACTTAGATGCCGATCAGACGCGGAACCTGCTCTTTATCCGGGATCGGATGAAAGGGGGAGGGCTGATCGCCATCAGCACGGAAGAGCCGAAAACAAAGGTGAGCCTGGAAATCTACCGGAGCGATACGAAGCGTCAGTTACATGTGGAAGGCCATCGTCCCGTCATCGAGCTGACTGTGGAGCCTTTGGCCGATATTGCCGAGATATCGACTGAAAAAGATGTGATCAGCTTAGAAAAAAAAGAAGAACTGACAGAGAAAGCGAACAAGCAACTGGCACGAGAGCTTCAAGAGACGATCCGCGAGGTTCAGGAGAAGTATCAAACAGATGTCTTCGGTTTTGGACAGATGATTTATCGCAGACGCCCGGACTTATGGGAAGCCATCGAGCAGACGGGATGGGGGCGACTTTTTCCGGATCTGGAGGTTCGGACGATCGTCAATTTCAAGCTCAAAGGCAGCGCTCTCTTGTCAGAACCTACCAAAGTCGGTGAGTAGGATTGAAGTTTTTTGTCCTGTCCCTCTTCATCCTCTTCGGGTTGGTGGATGCCGTGCATCTGAACCGGTCTAAACGAAGGAAGGAACTGGCTGTTTACCTCGCCTTCCTCTTCCCCGGCCTTGTGTGGATGGCCTTGATGCTCTTCCAGGAATCGATGATCAGCATCGCCGATGTGCTGGAACAATGGCTTGGGCTGGCGTCGCTGGTGGGGCATCAATGAAGAGTCCGGTCAGGGGGAAGGGCAAGGAGCAGGTTTCCTTCAAGCAGGGCATATACTTGATCGTCTTGTTCATCATCGGCAGCAGCCTGATCCTGCCGATCGGTGCCAAAGCCAAGCAGGATTTGTGGATCGCCGCCTTGCTGGCGCTGGTCTTCGCCTTGCCCATGGTCGTTGTCTATGGGCGCATCTTATCGCTCAACGCGGGGATGGATCTGCTTGAGATCGCAACGCGCCTGTTTGGAACGATCATCGGTAAGGCGATCATCCTTGTCTATGCCTTTTATGCCTTCACGTTATCAGGATTGGTGCTCATCAATTTCGGAGAATTCATCAGCGTGGTGGCCATACCGGAGACGCCGAAGCTGGTCATCATGTTTTTTCTGATCTTATTGGCCATTTGGGCTGTCAAAGAGGGCATAGAGGTCATTGCGCGGATGGCGGAGATCTATTTTCCCTGGATCATCATCTCCGCCATAGTCACCTTCTTGCTCCTATCGCCGAAATTTGAAATTCAGCGCTTCTATCCGATCCTGTATCAAAACCACCAAAAAATCTTTCAGGCGGCCATAGATCTGTTCAGCTTTCCCTTGGCGGAGATGGTGCTTTTTCTGTTGCTCCTGCCCTCTTCAAAGCAGGCTTCGGTGGTGAAGCAGTATATGCTGGGGCTGTTGCTCGGTTTTTTCGCCGTTTTCACGAGCATCACCACTGTGATGGTCGTCGTCGGATCGGAACAGTATGGCGCCCATTACTTCCCCGGTTTTTTGGCAGTTCAGAAAATCAGCATCGGCGACTTCTTGCAGCGGTTAGAGGTCGTCATCTTTTTGATCACCCTATTTGCCGGCTTTATCAAAATCTGTGTCTGCCTGCTGGGGGCCAGCAGGGGCATCTGCCATGTCTTTGGCTTCGCCGATTACCGATTTTTGGTGACGCCCGTCGGCTTCCTGTCGCTCCTCTTTGCGTTGAATATATACAGCAGCACGAAGCAGATGGCCCGCTGGGCCGATGCGATCTACCCCTACTACGCCTTTCCCTTTCAGGTGCTCCTGCCGCTTCTGATCTGGATCGTCGCCGAAATTAAGGCGCGGGCAGAGGGGAAAAAGGGGGCGCCTGCAAAAAAGGATGAAGGTTAAATATTGTGCAAAAGGTTTTGACCCGATAAACTTTTGAGTAAGAAACGGGGGGATAGCTATGAGCGACCATCAAAGAGATAATGTCGCGCCGGAGTCCATCACCGTCTTTGTCAAGCTCTTCGCTACATTTCGTGTCAATCGCTTCTCGACAGGCCATATGGCGGTTCCCCTTGGCGCAACTGTTCGCGAGGTCCTCTCAGCGCTGGCCATCCCTGAGCAGGAAGTGGCCATCTGCATGGTCAACGGCCATTCGAAAGAAATCGACCATATCCTTTCTGATGGTGATACCTTATCCCTCTTTCCCCCTGTCGGCGGGGGTTGACAATCGAAGCTTGCTTCCTACACAGACGCCACAGTTCCATGAGATGAACTGTGGCGTTCGGCTTCTATAAATTACCACAGGCGCAATATCATCGAGCGGGCAGATCTTTCGGTTCCCCTTAATAAGGTGTAGGGGAAATTCCTTTACACCGAGGTGGTGTGAAATGCAGGGGGACGGGCTGGCTGCGGCGGAAGGGAGATACGAATCTGCCGAGGCTCTCGGAGGCGGTCAGCCTGTGGGAGGGCAACGGCTGGCGGACAAGGCGACGGCGCTGCAGCTGCTTGCGCTCTTTACGCTCGTCGCTCTGCTGGCCTTGCTGGGGCAAGCCGGGCTGGTCAACCAGGCGCTGACGAAACAGCAGAACCGGTACCGAAGCGAGATCGAAACCCTTCGGGGACAGGTCCGGCAACTAAACGAGCAGGTGGAGCAGCTGCAGCGCGAGAAGGAACGGTTGCGGTCGGTCCAATATCCGAACCGCAACGGCCTGATCACAGAAAACGTGCCGGAAAAGAAAACAGCCTATCTGACCTTCGATGACGGTCCCAGCGAGAATACCTTGGCTGTATTGGACATCTTGGCGCAGTATCAGGTGAAAGCCACCTTTTTTGTCAACGGCAACGCCACGGACTTCGGCAGAGCCGCCTACCGGCGCATCGCCCGGGAAGGACATGCCCTGGGCAATCACACCTACAGCCACCTCTACGGGAAGGTCTATGCCTCCATCGAGGCCTTCATGGAGGATGTGCGGCGGCTCGATGAACTGATCGCGGAAGAGACGGGCATCCGTCCCGACATCCTACGATTTCCCGGCGGATCCAACAACCGTGTATCTCCGGGAAGGGGCTTCATGGTCGCCTTGTCCCGACGGGTCGTCGAGGCGGGGTATCAGTACTTTGATTGGAATGTGGATTCTTTGGATGCGTCGAAGGCGACCCCGGACAAGGACCTCATCGTCAATGCCGTTGCGCGGCAGTCGGCAGGTCAAAAAGCCGTCATCGTGCTTTTTCACGACAGCCCGGCGAAAAAGACGACAGTGGAGGCACTGCCGGAGATCATCGAGCGATTGCAGCATGAGGGATACAGCTTCGACGTGCTGGGCAAAAGCGCCTACGCAGTCAAGTTCTTGTGATATTTTTGTCAATGCCGAAGATTCTCACAAACCTTCTCGTGGGATTCTCATAGGCTATGGTGAGATAGAACTTGGGGAAGGTGAGAGAATGACCTGCAAGCCGCTCTGGTTTCCGCCGGTATCGTGGCCGACGGGGTTTCGCCAGGAAAAGCCCCGTTTCCAGGGAGTGACCATGGTCTTTGACAAAGGAGTCGGGTTGGTGTCGTTTCATGAGCTGCTCGAAATGGCCGCCGAGCATATCGATTTTATCAAGCTCGGTTTTGGTTCAGCGGCCCTCTACCGCCCCGAGATCCTGGAGCAGAAGGTGAACATCGCCCGGCGCTACGGTGTGGAGGTCTATGTAGGGGGAACGCTCGGTGAGATCGCCTACTGGCAGGGGGGCTATGACGAGTTGCTGGCCAGCCTGAAGGGTGTCGACATCCGCTGGGTCGAGATTTCCGACGGGACCATCCACATAACCCCTCGGGAACGGCGTACCTTGATCCGAAAAGCGATCGGCCTGGGCTTCCAGGTGCTGACAGAAGTCGGCAAAAAAGATCCTCGTCAGCTCCTCTCCCTTCCGGCGATCATTCAACAGATCGGGGAGGACCTGTCCGAAGGTGCCTCCTATGTGATCGTAGAGGGGCGGGAGTCAGGAAAAGGGGTCAATTTTTACGACGCCAAGGGGCAAATTCGGGACGATGACCTGGAGAGAATGGTCGATGCGGTAGGGAATGTACAGGCGCTGCTCTGGGAGGCACCGCTGAAAGAGCAACAGCAGGCGTTGATCGCGCGCTTCGGCGTCAATGTCAACCTGGGCAACATCCCGGTCACCGAGGTGATCGCCTTGGAGTCTTTGCGCCGTGGTCTTCGTTCCGATACGCTCGCGCCCGCTGTGGCGGAAAAAGCTAGGGGAAAAGATGAGGCCGGTCTGGAAGAGGCAGGGTTGTAAAGCAGGAGCGCGATGGTAGAACCGGAGGGGAGTCGCTTGTACGTCGAGGTGATCGCCACCCATCAACATGTTACACCGGATGAGTTGGAAGGCAGGTACGTGGTGGTCATCGATACCCTGCGGGCCACCTCCACCATCGTCACCGCCCTGGCCAACGGCTGCAAGCAGGTCTTCCCGGTGACCAGCGTGAATGAGGCACAGGTGTTATCGTCCAGTTGGGATCCTGACAAGGTGTTGCTGGGGGGAGAAGGGCAAGGACGCCCGCTCCCCGGGGTCTTTCTGGGCAACTCCCCTCGCGCCTACACAACCGATGTGGTCGCCGGAAAGACGCTTTTTCTCGTCACCACCAACGGCACGGTGGCCCTGCATAAAGCGCGAAAAGCCGCCCAGGTGTTGGTGGGCAGCTTGTTGAACGGCGAGACGGTGGCAAACCGGATCATCCGGGACGATCCCGATGACCTGGTCATTTTATGCGCAGGAACACAAGGGCAGTTTTCTCTGGAAGACATCATTACGGCCGGAAAAATCCTCGGCCACATCTGGGAAAATCGCCCGGCTGTCGTCAACGAGCTGGCTATTGCAGCCTTTCAGTTGTTCCAATTCAATCAGCATCAACTGGCGCCGCTGATGGCGCAGACTGTCCATGGCCGGAGGCTCGTCGAGATGGGCGATGGAGCAGATCTGGCCTTCTGTCTGCAGGAAGACCGCTTCCCCGTCTTGGCCTACCAGGCGGTGGCCCGTGTCTGCCTGTTGCCGCCGGAGCTGTCCTTCGCTCAGGAGGAGAAGGGCAGTCGTGGCAGTTCATGGCATGGAACCCAAGGGGGCGCATAAGATCAGTAGCAGATGACCCGCAGGAGGAGTTGCCTTGCGTGGTGGGACCGTGCTGCTGATCCTCATACTGTTGCTGGGTGTCATCGCCCGTTCTCCCATGACTGCTTTGGCCGCCGCGTCGATCCTTGCGCTGAGTTATCTCGGTTGGGGCGGTCTGCTGGAGTGGATCGAACAAAACGGCGTCGACACAGGCCTGATCATGCTCACCCTAGCCATGCTGGCGCCTTTTGCCACCGGCAAGGTCGGCCTGCGGGAGGTCTTGCTCTCTTTCGCCTCCCTGCCGGGGATCATCGCCGTGATTGGCGGCGTCCTGGCCACCAACCTGAACAAGCGAGGCATCGATCTCTTGTCCGGGGAGCCACAGATCATCGTAGGGATGATCGTGGGATCGCTCCTTGGCATCGTCCTCTTCGGCGGTATTCCCGTAGGGCCGCTGATGGCCGGCGGCTTGACGGCGCTGATTTTGCAGATCTACGGGTGGTTGAGCAAGTGACGAGCGCTGGTGAAGGTTTCTAGCGACGTCGGAGCCGCAAGGTATCGCGGATGTTGGTGACGGCTTCTGTCATCCGGTTGACCTGACTGATGTACCAGATGATCAGGCCCAGCCAACCGACGAGCATGTAGGGCATCATCTTCATCCACCGGCGATGGCCGGCGGGAGAACGGCGATAGCGGTAGTGCATCCGATTGCCTCCTCCGTTAGTCCTGGTTTTTGGTGTAAGATTAGGCCGCATGTTGAGGCCAGGTTAACTTGCCGCGCCGGTTGCCTGGCTTTTCGGTGTTTTCAGGAAGAACCAGGCGAGGAGCAGCGTAGCCGCTCCGGCGGCTGCCCAGGGGCCGTATAGCGCCCAGGGGCCGCTTTTTTCCAGCAGGCTGAAGACGGGTGGACCGAGGGCGACGCCGATGAAGCGAACGCCGCCGTAAAAGGCGGTGACAGCGCCCCGCTTCTCCTCCGAGGCGGACGATGTGACGATGGTGTTCAGGCTGGGGAGCGTCAGCCCTACGCCGAGGCCGAGGACAGCCAGCAGGGCAAGGACGGCGGGGATGGTCTGAAACAAGGCCGATAGGATGAGCGACACCGAGAAGAGGCCGAGGCCGGTGAGGAGGGACGCCTTCAAGTACTGAGGCCGTCTCTGTAGGAAGAAGCCGGTGCCCAGGGCCGTGCTCGCCGAGGCCAACACGGGGATGGCCAGGACAAGCCCTTTGCGGACCCCTTGCAGCCCATAGGTCGCTTCCAGGGCGTCAGAGAGGTAGGAGAGGACGCCGAAAAGGGTGAAGAGGGCGAGCATGCCGCCGAAAAAGGCGATCAACAAGGTGGCGGCCTTTTTCTGAAACAGTTCGGAGACGCCGGAGAAGTAGGCGGAAAAGCTTTTGCCGGTCTGTTGGGCCGATAAGGGCGTTTCGTTGACCAGAAAGGCGATGGCTAGGGCGACGGGAACGGCCAGGGCGGCGTAGACGAAGAAGAGGGACCACCAGATGAGCAGGACCAGCAGAGAGCCGAGGATGGGGCTGATCACCTTGCCGAGGCCGTTGGTGGCCTCGAGCACCCCCAGGGCTTTGTTGCGCGACTGGCTCTGGTAGAGATCGCCGATCAAGGCCATGGCGATGGGGGCTGTACCGGCGGCAGCCAGCCCTTGGATGATCCGCCCCGTCAGCATGACGGCGTAGGATTTTTGAAACAGGACGGGGGACAGGCCCGAGATGAGTCCGCCAAGCCCGTAGAGGAGCAACGCGGGAACCATGATCTTTTTCCGCCCGATCCGGTCGGACAGAAAGCCCAGAAAGGGGATGGCGATGCCGGCGGGGATGGAGAAGAAGGTGATCAAGAGGCCGACCTGAAGCGGGCTGATGCCCATGGCGTCGCGGATCTGAGGGAAGGCGGGGATCAGCATGGAGTTGCCGAGCACCATGATCAGCGGCACGCCGGCCAGAGCGGCGAGCACCCAGTTGTTCGCTTTGGCCGCGCCGGCGGTCTTGGCTTGCTCCTTCCGCCGCAACACCGGGATGGCGGGGTTGACTGCGCCGGCCCACTCGCTGGCGAACTCCGTCCCGGCGAATTCGGCCATGTTCGTCTCCGACGGCGCCGGCTGATCGATGACGCCGGCCCATTCGCCAGTCTTGTCGGCTCTTTTCGTCGCCATCGCTTTGAAGTGGGGCCTTTGACGGTCCTTATCCATCTGTTGAGTGGTCCTCCTGTCGCGGGCCTTTCCGTTCTTGTCTCATTGTTTCCCGTCCGAGGGGGGCCGTAGAACGGGGATTGCTGGCAAAAAAAAAATGCGCCCACACCGGCGCTGTGGCCGGGGGCGCAAAGTGGGGCGTGAATGGGGGAATGGCAGAATGGCGGTGATCAGCGTCAGTCTTCCATCGTCGAGAGGTCGCCTGTCGGCAGGCCCAGTTCCCAGGCCTTGAGGACGCGGCGCATGATCTTGCCGGAACGGGTTTTGGGGAGTTTGTCGCGGACCTCGATCTCGCGGGGCGCCGCATGAGCGGCCAAGCCTTTTTTGACGAAGTCGATGATCTCCTTTTTCAGCTCTTCTGTCCAGAGGTAGCCCTCTCGCAGGGCGATGAAGGCCTTGATGATCTCGCCGCGCAGCGGGTCGGGCTTACCGATGACGCCGGCTTCGGCGACAGCCGGGTGTTCAACCAGCTTCGACTCGACCTCAAAGGGGCCGACCCGTTCGCCGGAGGTGTTGATCACGTCGTCGATGCGGCCTTGGAACCAGAAGTATCCCTCTTCGTCCATGTAGGCCGAGTCGCCGGAGATGTACCAGCCTTCGATCTTGAAGTATTCGTTGTACTTGGCCTCATTTTTCCAGATCTTGCGCATCATGGAGGGCCAAGGCGCTTTGACGGCCAGGTTGCCCATCTGCAAGGGCGGCAGTTCGTTGCCCTTGTCATCGATGATGGCTGCGTGGATGCCGGGGAAGGGCTTGCCCATGGAGCCGGGTTTGATGTCCATGCAAGGGTAGTTGGAGATGATCTGGCCGCCCGTTTCGGTCATCCACCAGTTGTCGTGGATGCGGCGGTTGAAGACCTTGAGACCCCAGCGGATGACCTCCGGATTGAGCGGTTCGCCGACGGAGAGGATGTGGCGGAGGCAGGAGAGGTCGAACTGCTTGACGATGTCGTCGCCGGCGCTCATGAGCATCCGGAAGGCGGTGGGGGCGCTGTACCAGACGTTGACCTGGTAGTCTTGGATGGTTTTATACCAATCGTCGGGGCGGAAGCGGCCGCCGCGGACGACGGAAGTGACGCCGTTCAGATAGGGCGCCCAGACGCCGTAGGAGATGCCGGTGACCCAACCGGGGTCGGCGGTGCACCAGTAGATGTCATCGGGACGGAGGTCGAGGATCCACTTGCCCGTCTGGTAGTGCTGGATCATGCCGTTGTGGACATGGAGCACCCCTTTGGGCTTGCCCGTCGAACCGGAGGTGTAAAGGAGCAGCATGGGGTCTTCGCGATCGCCCCATTCGATGTCCGTTTCCGGCGACGCTTCAGCCATCTCGGCGTGCCAATCCAGTTCGCCTTCGCCGAGACCGCCTTCGGGAATGCCGACCATGAAGATGTGCTTCAGGTGGGGCAGGTCTTCCTTGGGGATGCGTTTGCGCAGTGCCGGCGTGGTGACGATGGCGACCGCCTCGGCGTCAGCCAGGCGGTCCCGGACGGCGCCTTCCATGAAGGCTTCGAAGAGGGGACCGGCGATGGCGCCCACCTTGATGATGCCCAGGAAGGACCAGTACAGTTCAGGGCTGCGGGGCATGAAGATGAAGACCCGTTCCCCTTTGCCGATGCCGTGCTTGCGCAGCACGTTGGCGAAGCGGTTGGATTGCTCCATCATCTGCCGGTAGGTGATCGCCTCCTGGCGGGCAGGATCGGAGTAGTACAGCGCGACTTTGTCGCCAAGGCCTTTTTCCAGCACGTTCCGGTCGATCGCCTCATAAGCGATGTTCACTTTTCCCGTTGTGTGCCAGGAGAACTCGCGCTCCACATCTTCCCATCGAAAGGTCGCGCGGGCCTCTTCATAGGATTTCAGGTTTGGATTGCCGGGGAAGACAGGGATACGCTCCGTGTGCATGCTATACCCTCCCAGTGACTACGAATTACAAATTTTCTGAATTTATAGTTTTCATGAGATTTATTTTAGCAAAAGAAAAGGGTGGCGTACAGCTTTTTTTTTGCGGTGCCACCGATTTTTTCTCGGACGCTTGTCCATCGCCGCGATCCTGTCGATACTGGGGATAGATTGGGGAGTTAGTGGATAACTCTGTGGATAAAGAGCCAAAATCCACAATAATTGTGGATAACCCCCCTCGTTGGCTGTGGAATAGACCTTTACAGGTTGGGGATTTTCAGTTGCGGGATCTTGGAGAGGAACTGTTTGCGCTGGTCGTGGCGCTGCTCTGCATCGATGATAAAGGTGCGGTACCGATCGATGGCGTCGGCGATGTTGCCGATGACCTGCTCGAGGGGATATTTGGAGACGAAGACCCAGGTGGGCAACAGGTTGACATCAGACGGGGTGACAAAGTCTCGCTCCATGATCTCGCCGTTCTTGGTCAGGGTGTAGAAGACCTTCTTCTTCGCATCGTAGATGAGGACGATCTCCGGGTAGTGGTGACCTGTATCGGCGATGGGGAACTTGATCCCGCTCCGGTAGATTTTATCGAGCGCCGGCAGGATGTTCTCAATCACCCGCTGCAAAAGGGAGGTCTCCTGGGTTTCGAGGGTCGATTCCTCCCACTGGATTTTGGATAGCTTCTGGTCAAGGGCATCAATCTCTGCAACGATTTGCTCGTGGTTTTCGAGCAGCCGTTCTTCCGGTGTGGTCATGGCAAATCCCTCCTCGAAAGGTTCTTTTGGTGATGACGATTGCTGATTCTGCTAGTGTATTCGATTCGCAGCGGGAAAATCCTGCCAGAACTTTGCGCCGGCAGGAATTGGCCGACTCGATCGAGAAGTTAAGTTAGACAGGCCGTCGCCGGATGTGAGGGAGCGGTAAGTCCGATGCAAAGGTGCAGCGATTCGGGTGTAAGGCAGCGGCGGTTCGGATCGAAAGGCGCGGCTTGGAATGGGGTGTTTTGTATGCCAACGGATGAGCGGGGTTCGGCGCTTTCTACTGCGATGGATCGCTGTGATGAGTACTGCGTCCATGCCGATCAGGTCGATAAGCGGCGAGAGCGGCTGTTGCCGATGGACACCTACCAGGAATTGGCCCAACTGTTCAAGGCCCTGGGCGATCCCAGCCGCAGCCGGCTGCTCCACGCCCTCTCTTTCGGTGAACTCTGTGTCTGCGATCTGGCCAGCCTGCTCGACATGAGCCAGTCGGCTGTATCCCATCAATTGCGGCTGTTGCGGGGCCTTCGCCTTGTCAGATACCGCAAAGAGGGCAAGATGGTCTATTACGCCCTCGATGACGAGCATGTGAAGGGGCTGTTGGCCCAGGGTTTGGAGCATGTAGGTCACCGGTAAGAGGACCCTGCAGGATGACGAATAAAAGCTTTTCGCCCGGCGGCGGACCCTTTGGTCTAGCCGCCGGGCTTTTTGTGTATCCATGTAAGGACAAACTACAGGAAAGCGGGGGATGAGGCATGACGGTTCTCGTCATGCGGGTGAGGCATCTGGTCATCCAACAGGCCTGGCTGGTCTCGGTGCTGGCGGCGCTATCGCTGGTAGCTGCGGCGGCATGGTTGGCCTTGCGTTCTGAAGGCGGCGCGGTCCCCCTTTTGTTTATGGGGATCCTGCTGGAGGCTTTGCCTTTTCTGTTGTTGGGGGTGATCGTCTCCTCTCTGGTGGAGGTCTTTATCTCGCCCGATGGATTGCGCCGCCTGCTGCCGACCAAGCCCTGGGCGGCCATCCTGACGGCCTCATCGCTGGGGATCATCTTCCCTTTTTGCGAGTGCGGCATCATTCCCGTCGTGCGGCGCCTGGTGCGCAAGGGCATGCCCCTTTATGCCGGCATGGCTTTCCTGCTCGCCGCCCCGATCGTCAACCCCATCGTCATCGCCTCGACGGCCACGGCCTTTCGCGGTCATGAGGAGATGGTCCTGGGTCGGTTGATCGGCGCTATGCTGGTCGCCTGGCTGACTGCGCTGGTCTTCCTCTTTTGGCGGGGCGACGGGATCCGCGGCGAGGAAGATAGCGGCAGTCACGGAGCAGGCACCTCTTGCTGCGGTCACAGCCAGGGCAGGCTGGATCACCACGCCCATCTTCGCAGCGGCGTTTACGGTCACGGCAGGTTTGGGTGGCTCGCAAAGTGGCGGCAGGCGGCAGACCATGCGGTCGACGAGTTTTTCGATCTTGGTCCTTACTTTTTGACGGGAGCGCTCATCGCCGCCGTCATGCAGGGGATGCTGCAGCCCGACTGGCTGACCGAGGTGGCCAGAGACAGCGGCCAGTCGACGCTGATCATGATGCTGCTGGCTTACGGCCTTTCCGTCTGCTCCAACGCCGACGCCTTCCTGGCCAGCGCCATGGCGCCCGGCTTTTCAGGGGGGTCGGTGCTTGCCTTCATGATCCTGGGACCTATGCTGGACATGAAAAACACCTGGGTACTCTTTCGCACCTTCCGGCCTGCTGTCGTCTGCTTCCTGCTCGGCTGGTTGCCGCTGCTGGTGTTTCTCTTCGCCTGGGTGGTGAACGGCCGAATCATGGCAATGTAAAGGGGGGATGGACGTGGGCGTCAATGCCGTAAAACTGGTGTATCTTGTTGCACTGGCCTTGTTGACGGGCTGGATAGCCGATTCGGGACGGGCCGAACTGTACATCCATCCGCGTTTCTTTCCAGCCCTTGCCGCCGCCGCCTGGACGCTGGCGGCGCTCGCCTGCTTTCAGGCAGCCCGCATCGTCCGGGAACGGCGGGATGTCTGGCCATCCTCTTCCGGCCGCCAGCTCCTTCAGCCGCTGGCAGCGGGGGCGCGCTACGGGCTGCTGACGCTGCCCATCCTCTTCGCCTTGTTGCCGGGAGCGCAGGTGCTCGGCGGCGATGATGCGGTCCACGGAAGCCTGCACCACGCCCAAGCGAAGGAAGCGCCGGCAGGTGGCGGATTTTTCTCCGGTCTGCAGGCCCCTTTCCGTCATTCGGAGCTGCCTTGGTTTGGCGGCGCAAGGCAGCCGCAGACGGACCGGGAGGGAGTGCCGGCGGCGCAAGGCGATGCGCCGGCTGTCCGCGAGGGCGCCCCCGCCAAGATAGAGCCGGTCCTTTTTGACGAAAAAAACTTTTTGTCGATTCTGTTGGAGATCAACCGCGATCCCGACAGGTTTGTTGGCCGTCCTGTCGAGATCAGCGGTTTTCTCGTCGATGCGCCCGCTGGCGGCGAAGGGCTGTATATCGGGCGTTATGTAATCAACTGTTGTGTGGCCGACAGGGTGATCATGGGCGTGGCCGTGGAGAATACCGAAAGATGGATGAAAGGAGAGGACAAGATAAAAGTGGGCGATTGGGTGAAGGGGACGGGCGTTTTTCAGAGGGCGCGCAGACCCGGCACACCGGGTGGGTTGATCGTCTCGTTGAAAGGGATGGTCGCCGAGACGCCGCCGCGCAACCCCTATATTTACGCGGAATAAAGGTAAGATAGAGGAAGAAAAGAGGAGTGACAGACTGCCGGGGCGAAAGATGTTGGCAAAAAGGCATGGCAGCGAAAGGAGACATAGATTTGCGAAGGTTCCATCCTTCCGATCGATCACAGCAAAGGCAGCGACACAGCCGCCCGCCGGTGTCGACGGAGCGAGTCAGCGAGAGAATTGACGAGGCGCCGGGGGTGAAGGCCCACCCTGGCGAGTTGTTGCCTGTCGATGCTTTGCCGGTGGATCTGCGCGTCTTTCAACGCACCTTGCGCCCTAAGAAAAGGTCCAGACCGCCGGCAGCTCATCGGGAGAATCCGGTCTGGCGTGGCTTTAAGTTGGACGATTTTCAGGTCGAGGCCATCAGCGCCCTCGATGACGGGTTTGACTGCCTGGTGGCGGCCCATACGGGCAACGGCAAGACGCTGATCGCCGACTACCTCGTCGACAAGGCGATCCGGGAGGGACGGCGCGTCTTTTACACAGCGCCGATCAAGGCCTTGTCTAACCAGAAGTATCGCGACTACTGCCGCTACTACGGCGAGGGGAATGTGGGCCTCTTGACGGGCGATCATCAGATCAACCGCTATGGGCCGATCATGGTCATGACGACGGAGATCTTCCGCAACATGCTCATCGAGAAGGACATCCCCGGCGAACTGTCCCATGTGGTCTTTGACGAGATCCACTACCTGAACGATCCCGAGCGGGGGGCCGTCTGGGAGGAGTGCCTGATCCTGCTGCCGCCCCATGTCCGCTTACTGGGGCTGTCGGCGACGGTGCCTAACATCCAGGAGATCGCCGATTGGCTGAGCCACGTCCACGACCGGTCGATCCCTATCGTGCGCTACCTGCACCGCCATGTGCCGCTGGCGCACTATTATTACCAGCGGGACAGGGGTCTTTTGGAGGCCAGCGATGTGATCCGGCTTTGGGAGGAGTTTTCCGAGCCGGCGGCCGACTTGGCGGAACAGAGGGCGCGGGAGCGGCGATCGCCTTTTAAAAACTTTTATCGCGGCCTGCCGGCGACGAGTCACCGCAGCCTCGTAGGCTGCCTGACGTCAATGGAACTGCTGCCGGCGCTCTATTTCCTGTTCAGCCGCAACGGCTGTGAACAGGCCGCCCGGGACTGGCAGGGCCATACCTTTCTCGATGAGGCCGGCCGGGCGGCCGCCGAGGCGTCCCTGGTCGAGGTGGAGGAACGATCGCCTGGGCTGACGGCGACAACGATCTGGGCGGCCATGCGGGACATGGTCAGCCGCGGCATCGCCTTCCACCATGCCGGGTTGCCGCCGGTGGTGAAACAGGCCGTCGAGGAGATGTTCGGTCGCGGTCACATCCGATTGCTCTACGCGACGGAGACCTTCGCCGTCGGCATCAATTACCCGGTGCGGACCGTCTGCATCGACTCGACGACCAAGTTCGACGGCAAGAGCTTTCGCGTCATGACGGGCACTGAGTACCACCAGATGGCCGGGCGGGCCGGTCGCCGGGGCATGGATGAGCAGGGCCTCGTCATCGTCCGCGTCGACTACAGCAACTACTCGCCGGAGCGGTTTCCCCACTGGCCGGATCGGCAGCCGGAACCGATCCGTTCGCGCTTTACCCTCTCCTTTAACTCTGTCGTCAACCTGGCCGCTCACCATTCGAAGGAACAGGTGGACAAGATCCTGACGAACAACTTCAAGGCCTACCAGGAGTCGGCTGAGATCCGCCAGGCCCAGAAAAGGCTGGAGCAGCTGCGGACAAGCCCGGGATCGGCCCGCTGCTATCTCGTCGGCAAGGATGCCTGTCCGGCCGTCCGGTACACCTTGGACAAGGAGATGCGCATGCTTGACCGGAAGGTAAAGACCTGGAAGCAGCAGAAGGTGAAAAGCGACCGCCTGAAGGCGCGCCTGGACCAGGCGATTCAGCGCCAGGCCGAGATCCGCGAGCGACTCACCGGGCTTCCTTACATGCGCTGCCACCGCCAGGATCAGGCGAACTGCCGGAAGCGGAACACCGAAACGTCCGGCTTTTATCAGTCCTGGGATAACGCCGAGGCGCAGTTGGCCCGCGCCCAAGACCAGATCGACAAGATCCGCCGCGAGTATGAGCGCATGGTCCGCTTCCTGAAGGATAAGCAGTACCTGACCGAGGAGGGGACGCTGCTGCCTCGCGGCGCTGTGCTGGGCAAGCTCCATGTGGAGGAACTGCTGGTGACGGAGTGGCTCTTTGAGGGTCTTTTCCATGACGTCACAGAGACGCAGCTGGCGGCGCTGATCGGCGGCGTCGTCCAAGAGGAAAGCCGCTTTGAGCCTCATGTGACGGGCGCCTCCCGGAATATGGGCGGCTGGCTGGAAAAAGCGCGGGACACCTTTTTCCGCGTCCGCGATCTCGTGCCGGCCGGCTTGCCTCAGCCCCATTTCCGCTCCGAGGGCTGCTACCTGATCAAAACCCTCATCGAGACTGTCAACTGGACGGAGTACCTGACCTTGGTCAACATGGCTGAAGGCGACGCCATCGCCCTGGCCCGCCGCACCATGGATGTGCTGCGCCAGTTGGCCCGCGCCGTCGAGGAGGATGAGGCGTTGCGCAAAAAAGTGGGGCGGGCTCAGGATCTGGTGGCCCGTCCAGAGGTCGTCGCCGGGTTGTGACGGCAGGCGATGCAAGCGGCGCGATGGTCTCGGCAGTTGACAAGGGCGTTGCACCATAACAATATCGAATTGCTAATATTAAAAAAGGGGGGCTCCCGTGGAGATCACGCGCAAAGCCGAATACGCCATCGCCGCCTTGCTGGACCTGGCTCTGTTGCCGCCCGGTGAGTCCACCCTGTCGAAGGATATCGCCAAACGGCAGGCGATCCCGTCCAATTTCCTGCCGCAGATCATGGCCGCCCTCAGCCGTCACGGCTGGGTCGACTCGACGCGCGGCGCCGGCGGCGGCGTCCGCCTCGCCGTCGAGGCCGAGACGATCACCTTGCAGGCCGTCATCGAGGTGATCGAAGGGCCGATCGCCATCAACCGCTGCCTGGTGGGGGGCGGTTCCTGTCCGAACCAAGCGGGATGTCCCCTGCACCATGTCTGGGCGCGTGCCCAGAGCGCCATGCTGGATGTCCTCGCGAAGACGACGATCGCCGATCTGGTGACAGCGAAACGGGCCATCGGTGAGAAAAAGGCAGGCGACGGGGCTGGATAATAATGAAAAGGGAGATCCCGCCCGGACGAGAAAACTCTTTGCCACCCGGAGGCAGGCGGTTTACAATGGTATCGCCGGATGCCAAAGGAGGGATGTGCCGGTGACCTTGGCCAGATGGATGCAATTGCTCTGGGAGAACCATGCGCTGCATTTACATAACTTGATCTATTATTCCCGTGAGGATCTGCAACTGAGCAATGACCTGGTCCAGGAACTGCTCGTCATCGAGGAGCGGGCGGCTTCGGCCGGAGCAGAGGGGATACTCCCGTCCAGCCTGCCGCGCCATGTGGCCGACTCGATCGCCCGGCTGAAGAAGATGGGGCTGCTGGAGGTTCAATGCAAGGAAGATCGGGTCTTCCTTTCCTTTGAACCCCTTTTTGATCAACTCTTGAAGAGCCGGATGGGCGGCGCCGAAATCAGCCGACAGTATATGTTGATCATGGAAGAGGTTCAGGAGGAGATCCGCCGCCTCGAAGAACTGCGCAACCGCCAGGTGCTGGAGCGGCGGCAGCTCGATGAGGAACGCAAGGTTCTCATCGAGCGGGAGGAACGCCTGGCCTCCCGTGACGACGATCTCCGCCGCATGCAGTTGTCACTCATGGAAAAAGACCAGTCCCTTCACCTGTTGCAGATGCGGCTGGCCGAGGAGGAACGGCGGCTCCAGGAGGAGAGGCGGCGCCTGGATCAGGAGCGGTCCGATCTGGACAGTCTGCGCCGGGAACTGGACGATGCCATCAAGCTCTACACGGAGCGGCAGCTGACCGGCATTTCGGCGTCGGCTGCGGGATCGGTCACAGGGCCGGCTGCCGGCGGCCAGCTCCCCCCATCGGCTGTGGAAGACAACGGACCGCTCATCCATTTTTTGCAACAACTGCGGGGCGGGGCGGCGAATGCGGAAGAGGCGCGCGACCTTCGCAAGATCCAGATGCGCCACCGCTGGTCTGAGCCCTTTTTGCTCGATTTCTTGCAAGCGGCGGCTCGGGGGGGCATCCGGGCCATCCAGGAGTTCCGCCGGCAGGCGGAGATGGTCGCCGCTTGGGGGATTTCGGGACGGGACCAGTTGGCCGAATTTTTTGGGAAAAAGACCTATCTCGAGGAAAAGGTCTACGAGGTGTGGCTGACGCTGGGCAGCCCCAACAAGATCAACGATATCTTCCGGGACACCTATGTGAAGTGGTCCCAAAACTGGGGTTTTTCCCATGAGGTGATTCTGCGCGCCTGCCAGGAGGCCTATAAGGGGGCGGCCAACCCCAGCATCAATTATGTGGACAAGGTCCTCTCCCGTTGGCGTGAGGCCGGTGTGCGGACGGTAGAAGATGGCGATCGAGAGATCGAACGCTTCCGGCAGCAGCGTTCGCGCGGCTTTGGCGGCCGCCCGGCGGTGCCGCAGACGCCTTCCAATCGGAGTCCCATGGCTGGCGTTAACGTATTGCCGAAGAATGAGGAAGAAGCGAAGGCCTATGAACAGTTCCGCGATCTCTAGGAGGGGCGTCGATGATCAACCGCGACAACAAAAGGCTGCAAAAACAGGCTGAACGTGACCGGCGCGTGGAAAAGATCCATCAGGCCCACCCGGAACTGGCCGCTATCGATCGACGGTTGCGGTTGACAGGCATCCGCCTCGTCCAAGGGGCCATTGGCCGACTGACGGCGGAGGAATTGGAGAGCCTCAACCGTGAGCGGCAGGAGCTGACGGCTGCCCGCAAGGACTTGTTGAAAAGGCTGCCTGTCGACCCGAGTCTCTTTGAGGTTCAGTGGGATTGCCCCCGCTGTGAGGATCGCGGTTGGATCGATTTTGGCGTCAAGTGTCCCTGCCTGATCCAGGAAGAGATCGATGAGGCGTTTGCCCAATCAGGGCTTACCGGGGATATGAAAAACCAGACCTTTGAAACCTTCTCTTTGGCCTGGTATGAGCAGCAGGAACACCTTCATCCGGGGCTGGCAGGCAGAATGCGGACCGCCCTTGAACGCTGCCGAGACTTCACTGCTGCGATTATCGCCGGCAATGGCAAGGGCAATCTGCTCTTCTACGGCACCGTCGGGACGGGAAAAACCCACCTGTCGAGCGCCATCGCCAACCGGCTGCTGGAGGCCGGGAAGACGGTGATCTACCGGACCATCAGCCAGATCATGAACAGCATCATGGAAGCGAAATTCGATTTTCAAAACAACGGCAGGCAGCCGGAGGTGCTTGCCGCGCTTCGTTCGGCTGATTTGGTCATCATCGACGACCTTGGCACGGAGAAGCGGACTGATTTTGTCGTCACCGAGTTGTTCGAACTGGTCAATGACCGGCAGCGCATGGGCAAACCCATGGTGATTTCCATGAACATTGAACTCGGAGAAATGGCGAATTTTTACAACCACCGCCTCGCCGACCGCCTGATCATGCAGTCCTACTGCATCCGCTTCGAGGGCAAAAGCGTCCGTCAGCTGATGAAGGCTACCGGACTTTCAGGCGGTTTTTAGCCCTTGCGATTCTCTGGCAGCGAAACTGTGGATATGATTTTTTGAGAAGGCGAAAAAAAGGGGGACCCCCGCCTTGAACGCCCTCGACATCCTCATCGTGAGTCTGATAGCCTTCACCTTTTACCGAGGGTGGCGCCGTGGTTTACTGGCCTCCCTCATGGGGGTGGGTGCCTTTTTTTTCGCCTTCCCGCTGGCATCGTCCCTCTTTCAGCCCATCGCCGATCTCCTCGACCAACAGTTCAGGGTTGTCGCGGCTTTGCAGCGGTTTTTCCTGCAGCGCTTCACCCAGTCTATCCCGGCGGCCCAGGTGAAGCCGGACGTGGCGCCGAGTTTGAATCTGGAGCGGGTCGTCAAGGACCTGCCGCTGCCCGACTTTTACAAGGAGGAGATGGCGCGCCGGCTGTCCGACCTGAACATGGTCGTGCCCGAAGGGGTGCGGAACCTGGCCGAGTTGGTGGCCAATTATGTGGCCCACTCCGTCTGGAACAGCTTCGTCTTCCTGCTCCTCATTCTCGTCTTCGCCCTGACCGTTAAAGTCGCCGCCGCCGGCTGGATCGGCCTGCGCGGCGACGGCTGGATCGGCAGGGCCGACAAGCTGCTCGGCGCTGTGCTCGTCTCTCTGGCCGCCTGGGTGGTGATGGCGGTGGTGCTGTCCTGGTTTTTTGGCGGTCCCCTGACCGGGGCTTCGCCCCTGCGGGTGGAGACACAGCCGTTGTTGGAATCGTCGCGGCTGATGCCTTATGTCTTTGATTCGAATCGGTGGATTGGCGAGCGCTTTAGCGGCTACACTTTCCGGTGAATGACCACTTCTTTATCGGCCTCATCGGAAAAAGAGAGGAGTGCTTTGACTTGGATAACTTTGTAGGTGAAAAGGGGAAGGGGCCCTTGACGCGGCAGACGGAGCCGGTGTGGGACCGGCTGAGCCCCGATGAACGCCGGAACATGATGGCCTTCGCCGAGGGCTACCGGCGTTACCTGTCGACGGCCAAGACGGAGCGCGAGTCTGTCGAATTTGTGGTGCAGCGAGCCCGCGCGAAAGGCTATGTGTCTTTTGCGGAAAAAGCGGCCCAAGGGCTCCAGGTCGGTGACAAGGTCTACTTTCTCAACCGCAACAAGGCTATCCTGCTCGTTCACGTCGGTTCTCGCCCTCTGGCAGAGGGCTTGTCGCTGGTGGGCGCCCACCTGGACGCGCCGCGCATCGACCTGAAGCCGAACCCGCTCTATCAGGATGAGAAGATGGCCCTCTTTAAGACCCACTACTACGGGGGGATCAAGAAGTACCAATGGCTGGCTATCCCTCTGGCGCTGCACGGCGTCACCGTCTTTCCTGATGGCAGCGTCCGCCGGATCAGCCTGGGTGAGGCGCCTGAGGACCCGGTCTTCACCATCACCGATCTGTTGCCTCACCTGGCCAAGGATCAGATGGAGAAAAAGCTCTCTGAGGCCATCGAAGGCGAGGGTTTGAACCTCCTCGTCGGCGGCTTGCCTGCCGGCGGTGGGGATGGGGCGGCGGAAAAGGACGCCAACCGTTACAAGCAGGCGGTGCTGGAGATCCTGCACCAGCACATGGCGATGACGGAGGAGGACTTCCTCTCTTCAGAATGGCAGGCCGTGCCGGCCGGCGCCGCCCGAGACATCGGTTTTGACCGCGCCTTTATCGGCGGCTACGGCCAGGATGATCGCGTCTGCTGCTACACGGCGGCGGAGGCACTCTTCGACCGGGCCGGCGGCGATCGCACAGCGGCGGTCCTCTTGGTGGATAAAGAGGAGACCGGTTCGGACAGCAACACGGGGATGCGGTCGCGCTTTTTTGAAAACGCCTTGTCTGAGTTGATCTACGCTTCCCTGCCGGGAGGCGATCGGACACCGCCGGAGTTGATCGTGCGGCGATGCCTCTTCAACACGCAGGCGCTCTCGGCTGATGTGCTGGCGGCGGTGGATCCCAACTACGGCGGCGTCCTTGACGAGCGCAACGCCGTGCGGATGGGTTTCGGCGTCGCCGTGGCCAGGTATACGGGCACCAAGGGCAAGTATGGCACGTCGGAGGCGAACGCTGAATTTATGGCGGAGGTGCGCCGGATTTTCCAGAAGGCAGGGATCCTGTGGCAGAGTGGCGAATTGGGCAAGGTGGATCAGGGCGGTGGCGGTACGATCGCCCAGTTTCTTGCTGTATACGGGATGGATGTCCTCGATTGCGGCGTTCCTCTGCTGAGCATGCATGCGCCTTTTGAAGTCGCCCACAAGGCGGATATCTATATGGCGTACCGGGCCTACAAGGCCTTTTTGGAGGGGGACGGCTGACCAGAAATTGTTCCGGGGGGGGAATCGTGATGAGCAAAGAAACAGGCGCGGCGGCCGGGACGGAGTCGCCAGTCATGGAAGAAGGCTTGGTCGGTCTGTCGACCACCTTCGCGGTGCAGGAGAATGCCCTTTTGTTGATGACGGCCGATCGCCTGGGCCGGGGCGATGACGATCTGGGAAGGGTGCTCGTCAAGTCATTCCTGTACACCTTATCCCAGGCTGACATGATACCGAAGACAGTGATCTTCCTTAACAGCGGCGTCAAACTGGCCTGTGAGGGCTCGGAAACGTTACAGAGCCTGTTGGCGCTGCAGGAGCGGGGCGCCGAGATCCTCAGTTGCGGCACCTGCCTGGACTTTTTCAGATTGAAAGACAAGCTCGTGGCCGGCAAGGTGAGCAATATGTACGCCATTGTGGACATGTTGAACCGGTCGAGCCATGTGGTCACTTTGTAAACGGTGATGGGCAAGGACAAGGAACCTTTTTGGCGGCGCTGGCTAACCTGGCTTTCCGGGAAGAGCCAGGCTGACGAACCGTCGGAACAGGTGCGCCACATGCTATACCAACTCCGGGAAGGCATCGTCCCCCAACAGGGACGGCTTACCCGCTTGCTGGCGGCGCCGCCGGAGGAGCGCAGCCGCTGGTGGCAGGAAGTGGTGCAGGCGGAAGCGGCCCGGGCGGCGCCTTCCAGTCCTGTCTGGCGGTTGGCCCGCATCCTTCGGTTGGAGGAGCACTGGTGGGCGGTCATGGCGGCGCCCCAGTCAGGACCGAAGGAGCAGGTGATCGAGGCCGTGGGACCGCTCTTGCTGCCGGAGGCGATACCGCTCTTGCAGGCGGCTGTCCTCGACCGGTCGCCTGCGGTCGGTCTGGCGGCGACGACTTACCTGGCCCAGGTGGCAGATAGCCAAGTGACCGATTTTTTTCTCGGCCTGCTCGCCCGTCCCGACGGCGGCCCCTGGATCGACCGGGCCGCGCGGGGACTGGCGGCGCGCCGTTCCGTCGACGGTCCGGTCATCTGGCGCCGCCTCCTGGCGATGACCGGCGATGCACAGGAACTGTTGCGCATACGTGCCTGGGAGGTTTTGGCCTCCTTCGGTCCGCCGGCCGACGGGGAGGCGGTGGACAACCTGGAAGCCTGTCTGCGCGCGGGATTGGGTGATCCCGAGGCGGCGGTGCGGGCCCGGGCCGCCGAGACAGCGGGACTGCTGGCCCGGGGGGAACTGGCGCCCGAACTGGTGGAAGCAGTTCGTGACGCCGATGCCCGGGTGCGCGCCGAAGCAGCCCGCGCCTTGGGGCGCCTGGCGGCCCTCAACCTGCTCGACCGAGGTCACAATCTGGAGCAAAGGAAAACCTCGGCGGCGCTCTGTGAGGCAGTCCGGCAGGCGCTCACCGACTGCCTGGCCGACGAGGACTACCGGGTCAGCGGCTGCGCGCGCCAAGCGCTCCATTACATAGCAGAGGCGTGAGGTGGGATATGCTGACTTGGCTGTCGGAGTTTGTCCGGGAACGAGCCATCGCGATGGGATTGGGGGAATGGGCGCAGCCGATCGCCGCTTTTGTGGTCGGGTCGACCCATCTCCTCTTGGCAGTGTCCTTGGCGTGGCTGGCCTTCCGCTTTGGGAATAAGGCGATCGATCAGCTCTTTCGCCGGCGCCTCGGTGTCAGCATCATCGACGAAAAACGGGGCGCCACCTTGGCGACCTTGTTGAAGAGCCTGCTCTTTTACAGCGTCTTCTTTATCGTGGCCATCGAGATCCTGAACACCGTCTTCGGCGTACAGACCCAGGCGCTGCTGGCCGGGGCCGGTGTCGTCGGCCTGGCTGTCGGTTTTGGTGCCCAGAGCTTGGTGCGGGATGTGTTCACCGGTTTTTTTATCATCTTTGAGAATCAGTACGCCGTCGGCGAGTTCGTCACCATCGGCAAATACTCGGGCATCGTCGAGGAGATCGGCCTGCGGGTGACCAAGCTCCGCGATCTGACGGGGGAACTGCACATCATCCCCAACGGCCAGGTCAAAGAGGTGAGCAACCGGAGCCGCGGTCCCATCCAGGCGCTCGTCGATATCGGTGTCGCCTATGAGGAGGACATCGACCGGGCCTTGGTGGTGTTGGAGGCAGCGGCGAAGGAACTGGCTGTGGAATGGGCGGACCAGATCCAAGAAGGTCCGACCGTGCTCGGCGTCACCCACCTTGGGCCCTCCGAGGTGGTGATCCGGGTTATCGCCAAGACGGTTCCAATGGAGCAATGGCGGGTCGAACGAGAGATGCGCCGGCGCTTCAAAGCCGCCTTGGACCGCGCCGGCATCGAGATCCCCTACCCGCGGCAGGTGCTGGTCCCTTATGGGCGGGGCGCCAAAGTGGAGACGGCGACGACCGACGACGGTCCCTTGCAAATGAGGTGAGCGGCATGGCCCACTATTCCATCGGCGACAAGGTTCGCCTGCGCAAGACCCACCCCTGCGGGTCGACGGACTGGGAGATCACACGGACAGGCATGGACTTTCGCATCCGCTGCCTCGGATGCGGCCATCAGGTGCTGATCCCGCGGGTGAAGTTTGAAAAGGCGGTCAAGGCGGTCATCGCCCGCGTCGGTGAACCGGAGCCGCCCCCAAAATAGGTCGAAACCAAAAAAAGCGCGATCCTCGCCCGGCTGGGCGCGGGATGCGCTTTTTTCCATTATCGAGGCAATACTACAGGGTGGAGGTGTTCCATCCATGGGGATTGAACGGAGGGATCTGGCTTTGTTGTTCCTAGAGACTGCCGCTGAGATCCGCTGGGAGCAGGCCGAGGAGGCGGCTCGCCGGTCGCGTCGGCGCTACGGCGACGCCGTTGACGGTGTCGCTGCGGGAAGCGCCTGGGAAGAGGGTCTGAGCGAAACGGTCCATGTCGCTGCCGACCTTGAAACCGGCCATGGGGGTGTTCGAAAGCGAAGGACCCCCGATCGGGAGGGTGGCGGCGGCAGCATGGTTGCCGGCGGATTGTCGGGCCCCGGCATGTCCCGCCGTCCCTTCCCCGACGTTCCGGTAGTCATCGAGACGCCAGTGACCGTCCCGGTAGACCAGGCGCACCCATAACTCGTAATCGACGCTCCGCTCCAGGCGCCGGTTGTTGACCTCGTAAGAACTGAAGGTGCTCACGTCGGCGACAGCCTCGACGATGTCCTGGGCAGGCTCGATTTTTACATCGCGCACGAGAAAGACGCGGATGTCGAAGGTCGGTTTTTCAAACTGGCGGTATTGGGAAAAGAAACCCTGCCATTTGCGGATCGCCTGTTCTACGTCATGGCGGCGGGGCGATGAATCAGTCAGGGCTTCTTCGACGAGGTGCTCGTCGTTCAGTGTGATGGCTTGTCCCAGCCGCGCAAAGCCGCCCTGCATATGCAGGCGCACCACCTTGGCGGCTTGGGCGTAATCAACCAGCCGTTTTGGCGGGTAGGTTTCTGGCGGCGTCATGTACCGGTCCCAGGCGCGGTTGAGCCCCCAGATAAGGCCGACCGAGAGGGGGAGCAGAAGCAAAAAGGCGAGACCGTAGACGACCCAGCGGTTCGCCGTCGCTTGACCCATCGTGGCGGCGAGACCTGCAAAGGGGCTGACGCCTTTCGTGGCAGCCTTTGCGTTGGCGGCAACGGCTTCAGGAGAACTGCCGACGTCGCCGCCCGGAAGGGCGGAAATAGCGCCCCCTTCGCTCAAGGCGGCGCCGTCGAGAGCAACCTCGGCGGGCCCTTCCGCCTCAGTCGGTTGCGCTTGGAGGCGCAGCAGGTCGGCTTCCAGATCCGCAAGAGAAAGGCTGTCGATATTCACAGCTTCGTCAAAGGGAGAGATCTCTTCATCAGCCATGGTTACAACTCCCTTGTTGAGTAGCAGTTGGGGTTATTTTTATTTTACTATAACCCTCGGAACGAGAAGCCTAAAATCTCGTGAAATTATTTTAAATAAATCACGGTTGCTTGCAAAGGGCCTCAGTCGTCCTTGAAGATGGAACTGAAAAGGGCAGACAGGATGACGAGCCCGACGAGGAGGATGATCTGTCCCTTGTCATCCTCTAAGACGTCCTTCCATCGTTCCAGTTTGTCAAACCAGTTAAAACTGCCACGCCCGGCCAATGGTCGCACCTCCTTGAAAAGGGCTCTTTGCACAACCTATGCCGCAGGCGATCAACCGGCGACAGCGGCGCTTGCCGCTGCCGCACACTTTTGCCGCTCAGGCCAGACCCGGGTCCTTGCATTCCCCGGAGCCTTGGTCTAAACTAAACGATGGCAAAGTGTAAAATACCATCAGGAGTTGATTCGTTGTGCCGGTCCAGGCGGGTATCGTCGGGTTGCCCAACGTGGGCAAATCCACCCTGTTCAATGCTATCACCAAGGCGGGCGCGGAAGCCGCCAATTATCCCTTTTGCACCATCGAACCGAACGTGGGCGTGGTGGAGGTCCCCGATCCCCGGTTGGACAAGCTGACGGAGATGGTCAAACCGAACCGGGTGGTTCCCGCCGTCGTGCGGTTTGTGGATATTGCCGGCCTCGTCCGGGGGGCATCGAAGGGAGAAGGGCTTGGCAACAAGTTCCTGTCCCACATCCGCGAAGTGGATGCCGTGATTCATGTGGTCCGCTGTTTTGCCGATCCCGATGTGACCCATGTCGATGGCAAGGTGTCGCCACTGCGCGACATCGACACGATCGAATTGGAATTGATCCTCTCCGACCTGGAGGCGGTGGAGCGCCGCCTGGATCGGGTGCAGAAGATGCTCAAGTCAGGCGATAAAAAGGCCCAGCAAGAGTTGGCTGTGCTGCAGCGGCTGCGTGACGCCTTCGAGGATGGAAAGCCGGCCCGTTCCATCGACTGGACGCCGGAAGAGGCGGAGATCGTCCGCAACCAGTTTTTGCTGACGAGCAAGCCGGTCCTCTATGTGGCCAACGTTTCTGAGGACGATCTCGGCAAAGCCGACAATCCCCTCGTCCAAGATGTGCGCGCCAGGGCCGACCGGGAAGGCGCCGGCGTCGTCGTCATCTGCGCCAAGATCGAAGCCGAGATCGCCGAACTGACCGATCCGGAGGAGCGTGCCCTTTTTCTGAAGGATCTGGGACTGAAAGAGTCCGGCCTTGATCGGCTGATCCGGGAAACCTACGCCCTGCTCGGTCTGATCACCTACTTCACCGCCGGCGTCCAGGAGGTCCGTGCCTGGACGATCCCCCGGGGGACGAAAGCGCCCCAGGCGGCCGGCGTCATCCACACCGATTTTGAGCGGGGCTTCATCCGGGCCGAGGTGACGGCTTATGACGATTTGGTGGCCTGCGGCAGCCAGACGGCGGCCCGCGAAAAAGGGTTGCAACGGCTCGAAGGCAAGGAGTATGTGATGAAAGACGGCGATGTGGTACACTTCCGTTTTAACGTATAGCCAATGATCGCGGTGGAATTTGCGGAAGCCCGTTGATCGGACGCGAATTCCATGATAAACTTCAAATAAATGGCATGAAAAGGAGAAATTGTCATGTTAAACCGGGTGATCCTCATTGGCCGCCTCGGCAGAGATCCGGAACTGCGCCATACCAACAGCGGCATCCCTGTCTGTTCCTTCAGCATCGCCGTCGACCGGCCCCAGTCTTCGAGCCAGCGCCAGGCCGGCGCGGAAAAAATCACCGATTGGTTTACCATCAACGTCTGGAACCAGCAGGCGATCACCTGCTCCCAGTACCTACATAAGGGCCGGCTCGTCGCCGTCGACGGCCGCCTGCAGACCCGCTCTTGGACGGACCAGCAGTCCGGTCAGAAGCGATCCGTCGTGGAAGTCGTCGCTGATACGGTGCGCTTCCTGGAACGGGGCGAAGGCCAGGGCGGCGCTGCTGCCGGTGCCGGCATGGGTGCCGGGTCGGGCATGGGCGCCGGGTCCAGCGCCGGTTATGGCGGTCCGGTCGGTGGCGGTGGCTATGGCAGCGGCGCTTCCGGTTTTGGTGCGCCCTCCGGCGGCTACGGCGGCAGCGAAATTTCTTTCCCCGACCCGCCCGGGGAAGACGATCTGCCTTTCTAAAAACCGACATAGATGGAAAGGACCGCGTCTATTCGGATTGGGCGGGGTTATCCTGTAATATTTGTTCCGTCAGAGGACATGGAACCGCGTAGGGCGCGGTTTTCTGTGGCAAAATACTGCTATACACAGGTGAAATGGTGGGGGAGCGCATCGGCTCCCCTTTTTGTTTCACAATGGGGCAGGAAATTGCTGTTCCATCCCCGAATTGTTTTGATTGAGGTGAGAGAATGCCAATTCGAGGAATGATGGAGGGGGCAATGCTGGCTGCCTTGACGGCCGTGTTGGCCCTTTTGGGCGTGTTCATTGTCCCTCTGTCCCTGGTGACCAATCTGATCTGGACTATCCCCATTGTCGTCGCCATCGTACGGAACGGCTGGACGGTCGGGGTGTTGACCCTGGCGGCGGCTACCGTGGTCATCGCCTTGACCGCCGGTTTTTCGACGGCGCTGATCCTGTTGATCCAGTTCGGCGGCCTGGGGATCGTCTACGGGATCGCCTTTCGTTACGGCTGGTCGACAATCCGGGCTTTCCTGGCCGGCGTGCTCACGGTCGCCCTGTCCTTCGCGGCTTTTCTGGCCCTTTTCTTTGTCCTGACCGGTCTGACGGTGGAGACGCTGCTCCGGCAAGCGGACGCGACGGTCAACGCCGTCATCGAGATGTACCGCAGCGCCGGGCTCTTGGCGAAGTATGGCGAGCAGGGCATCACCGAAGAGAGCATGCGCGCCCAGTTTGCTGCGATCATCCAGTTCCTGAAGCTGATGTTCCCGAGCCTCTTTGTCAGTTACGCCATGATGACGGCGGCGACGAACCTGCTCCTCTCCCGCTGGATGCTCCGGCGCATCGGTCAGCCGATCACCGCGCAGCGCCCCTTTCGGGAGTGGAGGCTCCCTTGGGAGGCGGTCTGGGTGGTCATCGCCGGCCTTGCCGCCGCCTTGGCCGGCGACTACTGGCAGATCCCGCTGTTGGGGACGGTGGGGCTCAACCTCCTCTATATCTGCTACCCCATTCTGCTCGTCCTCGGCTTCTCCGTCGTTGCCTATCTGCTCAACAAATATGTCCTGTCGCCCTTCGTCCTCTCTATCGTGGCTGTGTTGATTTTTCTGTTCCCCACGTTAGCGCTCACCTTTATCGCCACTGTAGGCCTTTTCGATCTGGTCTTCGATTACCGCGCTAAGATGGACAAATTCCAGGGCGCATGACGCGCCGAATGGGGGAAGAGGCTGTGCTTCTCGGTATGAAAAGGCGCTTCTCCTTTTGGTTGCTGGCCCTTCCGGCTGTGATCGGCGCCGGGTTGCTTGTCGCCGTTCTCGCGCCGGTCCATCGCGGTGCCGCAGGGGCGGTGGCGGCGCTTCTGGTGGCCGTGCTCTTTTTCGTCATTGAGTCGGCCTATCGCTGGCGGCAGCAGGCGGAAGAACAATTCAGCCGCCTCCAGGAACAGTTCGAAGCGTCGGGGGCCAACCTGCTGGCCCATCTGCCCTTGGGGCTCGTCTACATCGACAGCAACGGCGCCCTCCTGTGGCACAACCCCGAGTTCGCCCGCATGCTCGGTCGCGAAGGGTATCGCTTCAAGGGGAAGCTTCGCAGCCACCTGCCGGAACTGCACTTTAAGAAAAACTCCGCTTTTTCGGAACTGGCTGCCAGCCGTCTCGTCATTCGGGACCGGCAGATCAAGGTTACCCTGCGCATCGGCCCGGAAGAGGGCCGGCGGTTGCTCGCCTTCGACGATGTGACCGACTATGAACAGCGGGCGGCCCGGGAGGACGGACCTGTTATCGGCCTTTGCATCATCGATAATTTCGATGAGGCTGTGGCGCCGCTGGAAGACGAGAACAAATTCGCCCTGACCGCCGAGATCGACAAACTGCTCAATGAGTGGGCCTTGGGTGTTGAGGCCTTTATCCGCAAGGTGGCGGAGGACCGCTATGTGCTGCTCATGACCGGTTCAGGTTTGCGGCTCTGCCAAGCCCATAACTTCGATATCCTCGACCGCATCCGTTCGATCCGCTTAGAAAACCGCATCGCCGTCACCCTCAGCGTCGGACTCGGTGTCGGCGAGGAGTCGATGGCCGACCTGGGCCGGCTGGCCCGCACCGGCGTCGACCTGGCCATGGAGCGGGGCGGCGATCAGGTGGTCGTCAAGTCGGCCGATCGGGTCTACTTCTACGGCGGCAATACGGAAGCCGTCGAAAAGCGCACCCGTGTGCGCGCCCGCGTGGTGGCCAAATCGCTGCGCAACCTGATCCTGGCCGCCGACAACGTGGTCATCCTCGGCCATGAATATGCCGATCTGGACGCTGCCGGCGCCGCCCTCGGCCTCTCCCGCGCCGTCGCCGCCCTCGGCAAACCGGTCTCGGTCATCCTCGACACCCGCGGTGGGGCCCTCGATCGGCTGATGCCTTATGTGCAGGCCAACGCAGACCTGGCCAAAACCCTCGTCAGTGTGGAGGCGGCGCCGGATCATGTGACCGCGCGGACGCTGCTGGTTGTCGTAGACACCCACAAACCATCCCTGCTGCCGGACCGCACCCTCCTCGATCGAGCCGGGGAGATCGTCATCATCGACCATCACCGGCGGGGCGAGGAGTTTATCGACAAAAACAGCCTCGTCTACCTGGAGGCCTACGCATCGTCCACCTGTGAGCTGGTGGCCGAGATCCTCCAGTATCTCAAAGAAGACCTGGAACTGGGCAAGATCGCCGCTTCGGCGCTGCTGGCCGGCATCACCGTCGATACAAAGCACTTTGTTTTCATGACCGGGGCGAGGACTTATGAGGCCGCCTCTTACCTGCGGCGCTCCGGCGCCGACCCGCAGCTGGTGCAGTCGCTCCTGCGCGACTCCATGGAGACGGTTGTCCGCCGGGCGGCCATCATCGGCGGCGCCGAGGTTCACTTCGGCCATATCGCCATCGGCGTTCAGGAGGAAGCGGTGCCAAGGGCAACGGTCATCTCGGCCCAGGCGGCTGATGAGCTGCTGGAGGTCGAAGGGATCCAAGCTTCTTTTGTCCTGCGGCCCTATCCGAAGGGGACGGCCGTTTCGGCCCGTTCCCAGGGAGACATCAACGTCCATGCCATCCTGGAGCGGCTCGGCGGCGGCGGCCATCTGACCATCGCCGGCGCTCAGCTGGCAGGGCTCAGCCTGTCTGAGGCGAAGGAAAAACTCCTGACCGCCATCGGCGAGTACCTGGAACAGCAAAAAGAGCAAAAAGCCCTCGCTGAGCGCGAACAAAAGGCGGAGCATCCAGACCCCGCCGGGGGCAGGCGCTAGGAGCGAGCAATGAATGTGCAGGCAGCCGAACCGAGAAGCCCTGTGATGCGGCCGATGACAGATACCGAAAGGGATGCCCTCTAGCGATGGGCACACAGATGCGATACAGTTAAAATGGGACTGATCTATTGCCGCGAACGCTGGGATGCGCAAAGGTTTTCCAGTAAGATTTTTGAGGAGGTACAACATGAAGGTCATCTTGCAGCAAGATGTGAAAAACCTGGGCAAAAAAGGCGACATCGTCGATATCGCCGAAGGATATGGCCGCAACTATGTGTTGCCGCGGGGCCTCGCCATTGAGGCGACGCCGGCGAACTTGAAAAACCTGGAACGGTTGAAAGCCAACGAGGCGAAGAAAAAAGAGCAGGAACTGATGGACGCCAAGGAACTGGGCGCCAAGCTCTCCGGCATCACCGTCAAGGTCCGCTCTAAAGCCGGTGAAGGTGGCCGCCTCTTTGGCGCTGTGACGAATAAGGAGATCGCCGAGACGGTAGAAAAACAATTCGGCCTCAAGGTGGACAAGCGCAAATACGAATTGAAGCAACCGATCAAAACGCTGGGCCATTACCCCATCACCGTTAAAATTCACCCTGCCGTTTCTGCGGAACTAAAAGTCGAGGTCGTCAGCGAATAACTATCCTGTGGCCTCATCCCATTTTCCCTGCGCCGCCGTTCCCCGACGGCCTTACGGGTCGGCCCGGGAGGTTTTTTCCGCAGGAAGGAGCAACAACACGATTCATGAAAAAAATCATGGAGACTTTGAACCGGACGCGGCTGAGCCAGTTGCTCAGCCGTCGATCCGATGAGGATTTGCTGGCCCGCCAGGTGGATGCGCTCTTCGGCGCCCTTTCCGACATCTACGGCGCCGACAAGCTGGTGCTGCGGGCGAGCAAGCTGGAGATCCTGCCGCTGATGCGCTCCAACCAATTGGCGGAGCGCGTCTGGGCCTTGCAGCGCCTCGTCCTGCAGGGACCGGCGCCACAGAAGCCGCCGACGGCCAAGGAGATCCCCGAAATCCTCAACGAGATCGAAGAGGAGATCGCCGGCATCATCGCCCGGCGCTCCGTCGAGGACAAGCTGGAAAAGCTCGTCGCCGACAAGATGCAAGAGCGCCACGAGGAGTATATGCGCGAGATCAAGCTGCAGGTGCTGAAGGAGAGCGGCGGACCGGAGAACGCCCAGACGCTCAAGCGCCTGGCCCAGTTGGAGAAGATGAACAGCGTCTCCCTGGCCCGTTCGGCCATGGAGATGCTCAGGCCTCGGCAGTTGAACGAGGTGGTGGGCCAGGAGCGGGCCGTTCAGGCCATCCTCTCCAAGCTGGCCTCGCCCTATCCCCAGCACATCCTCTGTTACGGACCGCCCGGCGTCGGCAAAACGACGGCGGCACGCTTGGCCTTTCAGGCCGCCAAAGGCCGCACCGTCACCCCCTTCCCGGACGAGGCCCCCTTCGTCGAGGTCGATGGCACTACCCTGCGCTGGGACCCCCGCGAGGTGACCAACCCGCTCCTGGGCTCCGTCCATGACCCGATCTACCAGGGCGCTCGCCGCGATCTGGCCGACACGGGCATCCCCGAGCCGAAACTGGGCCTGGTCAGCGAGGCCCACGGCGGCGTCCTCTTCATCGACGAGATCGGCGAGATGGACCCCATGCTGCTGAACAAGCTGCTCAAGGTGCTTGAAGACAAGCGCGTCAGCTTTGACTCGGCCTACTACGACCCCCTCGACCCCAACGTGCCGCAGTGGATCAAAAAGATCTTCGACGAGGGCGCCCCGGCCGACTTCATCCTCATCGGTGCCACCACGCGCAGCCCCGGCGAGATCAACCCGGCCCTGCGCTCCCGTTGCGCCGAGATCTTCTTCGAACCTCTCACCCCGGCCGATATCAAGGACATCATCGAAAACGCCGGCCAGCGCCTCGAGGTCAGCCTCGAAGCAGGCGTGGCCGATCTAATCGCCGAATACACCATCGAAGGCCGCAAGGCCGTCAACCTCCTGGCTGACGCCTACGGCTTGGCCCTCTTCCGCCGCGAAGAGGCGGAGGCGGCCCAAAAAGCGACAAGCGCCAAAGCGGCGCCCATCGCGGTCACCTGCGACGACGTCCTCGAGGTGCTGCGCACTGCCCGCCTCAGCCCCTACGTGACTCGGAAGGGGGAGCATAAGGCGGAAACGGGCCGCATCTTCGGCCTCGGCGTCGCCGGTTTCGTCGGTTCCGTCTTGGAGATCGAAGCGGTCGCCTTCCCCGCCAGCGGCGAGGGCAAGGGTCACATCCGCTTCAACGACACGGCCGGCAGCATGGCCAAAGATTCCCTCTTCAATGCCGCTTCCGTCTTCCGCCGCCTGGCCGGCAAGGAACTGGCCGACTTTGACCTCCACGTCAACGTCGTCGGCGGCGGGAACATCGACGGTCCCTCTGCCGGTCTGGCGATCTTCCTTTCCGTCTACTCGGCCATCCAGGAGATCCCCCTCTGGCAGGACGTGGCCGTCACCGGCGAGATCTCCTTGCGCGGCGGCGTCAAAGCCGTCGGCGGGATTTTTGAAAAGATCTACGGCGCCCGCCAGGCCGGTATCCGCCGCGTGCTCATCCCGAAGGAAAACGAGAAGGACGTCCCTTCCGATTTGACCGGCATCGAGGTGATCCCGGTGGAGACAGTGGACGAGGCTTTGGCGCTGATCGAGGCAGTTCCGGCGATCGCCTCGGCAGAACAGGCGTCCTAAATGAAAGACCCGGGTGGAAAAGGCCCGGGTTTGTCCGCTTATTTTCCCATGGCTTGCCGACGCAAGCTAGGCTTCGTTCTACCGTTTGCGCGCGGAGGGAGTACATACAAACGCCATGAGCAGTCTTTTTGACCGCCTACCTCCTCAAAACATCGAAGCTGAACAGTCGGTGCTGGGCGCCATGCTCCTCGACGCCGACGCTGTGTACAAGGCGACAGAGCTCTTAAAGCCGGAGGACTTCTACAAGGAAGCCCACCAGACCATCTTTCGGACGCTGGTGACCCTCTCCCAGCGGGGGGAGGCCGTCGACCTGGTCACATTGACGGAAGAACTCCGGCAGACGGGGAACCTGGAGCGCGTCGGCAGCATCCCCTATCTCATCGAACTGGGGAACGTGGTACCGACGGCCGCCAACGTAGAGCACTACGCCAAGATTGTTGCGGAAAAATCCCTGCTCCGCCAGATCATCCGCGCCTCCACGAAGATCGCCCAGAAGGGCTATGAAGCCACCGAAGAAGTGGACCGACTGCTCGACGAGGCGGAGCAGGCCTTTTTGGACATCGCCCAGCGCCAGGCCCGTGATGGCATGGTCCCTTTGCGGGACGTGCTCGTGGCCACCTTGGACCACATCGAGCACCTTTACAACCGCAAAGGCGATGTGACCGGCGTGGCCACCCATTTCCGCGATCTGGACCGGATGACCTCGGGCTTGCAGCCCTCGGACCTGATCATCGTCGCCGCCCGCCCCGCCATGGGGAAGACGGCCTTCTGCCTGAATATCGCCCAGAACGCCGCCGTCCGGGACAAGGTGGCCGTCGCCGTCTTCAGCCTGGAAATGTCGCGGGAACAACTGGTCCAGCGGATGCTCGCCTCGGAGGCGCTCATCGACCAGCAGCGCTTGCGCACCGGTGCCTTGACCGAACAGGACTGGGACACGCTGACCAATGCCATCACCCCTCTGTCCGATGCGCCCATCTACATCGACGACACACCGGGCATCACCGTCATGGAGATGCGGGCCAAGTGCCGGCGGTTGAAGACGGAAAAAAACCTGGGGCTCGTCGTCATCGACTACCTGCAGTTGATGCAGGGCGGCGGCAGCCGGCGCTCGGAAAACCGGCAGCAGGAGATCTCCGAGATCTCTCGCTCTTTAAAAGCCTTGGCTCGCGAACTGAACGTGCCGGTCGTAGCCCTCTCCCAGCTCTCCCGATCGGTGGAACAGACGACGGACAAGAAGCCGAACCTGAGCCACCTGCGCGAATCGGGCGCCCTTGAACAAGACGCGGACATGGTCATGTTCATCTACCGCGAGGAGTATTACATACCGGATACGGAGAAGAAAGGCATCGCCGAGATCATCATCGCCAAGCACCGGAACGGCCCCGTCGGCTCGGTGGAGCTGGGCTTTTTGAAGGAATTTACCAAGTTCGTCAACCGCGACTACCGGTAGAATGCAAAAAAGGGGCCAACCTGCTGCGGGCGGCCCCTTTTTTCTCTCGTCAAGGAAAGCATCTTTTGGAAAAATTTTTCGTCGAAGAAAAAACCTGTGCCGGCTTTTAGCCTGCCGGCTATCCAGATGTGACCGAAGTCTCCTTGTATCGCGCCACAGCGTCATAGCCGTTCACCAGGATCTCGATCTCCCCCGTATGGGGATCGAACATGAGACCATGGATCGGCACGTCCTTCGGGATCAGGGGATTGGTCCGGATGCGGAGGACCACCTCTTGCACGTTTTCGCAGGGGTGGTGGAACCGATCGACCCAGGACTCCAGCTCATGTTCCACCATGTGCAGCGCATCAGGCGAGATGCCGCGGGCGAGCATTTTCTTCTTGAGATCGTCGGCCGTCGTGTGAGCGAGCCCGCAGTCCTTATGACCGATGACCATGACCTCTTCCACGCCCAGCTCGAAGATGGCCACGATGAGACTGCGGATCGTGGCCTCAAAAGGACCGGTCACGGAATTGCCGGCGTTTTTGATGATTTTGGCGTCGCCGCGACGGATGCCCATGGCGGGCTCCAGAAAATCGACGAGCCGCGTGTCCATGCAGGTGAAGACGGCCAGGCCACGGCTGGGACGTTTTGCCACGGGAGCGCAGTCGGTACGGACGAACTCGTCAGGTAAGCGGCGCATGAATTCACGGTTCGCGGCGAGGATTTGATCCAATCGGCTCATTGTTAAACTCCTTTGCCTTATACCGATTTGTCACCCGGTATGAATGATCATAGTGTACTTCGCCTTTCGTAGAAGATAATCCTGCTGTCACCGTTTTGAAACGATGATATTCGCTCGGGCTAATCCTACAGGGAACGGGACTGCCGATGGGGCCGGGTCACCGGGGGGTGAGAGTTCGAATCATCGCTGTACGGCTGCTGCTGCTTGACTTGCGACGGCGATATTTGGTAACCTAGACAGGGCTAACTCCTTGCGTGCGCAAGGGGGTTTTGATGGTAACTGTGGCCTTGCCACAGTTTTTTATTGCCCGGGAATACTAAAAGCAGGTGGCGCCAGTCGAGGGTTTACCCACTCCATGCGTTATAGTATGGTGTAGTAGTGAAGTCCCGGAGAGCGACGCCATAAGCGGTTCTGCGGCATGCGTTCCCGCTCTAATGGGCGCATCTGCGAGAGGTTCATCAGACGTTCATAAAGCCCTTCGGTCGGTCGATCGACAGGAGGCTTTTGATAAATCGAGAAGAGATGGGGGTACCGGGTATGTCATCGGTCGTAGTCGTCGGCGCCCAGTGGGGCGACGAAGGGAAAGGCAAGATTACCGACTTTCTGGCCCAAAAAGCAGACCTTGTCGCGCGCTACCAGGGGGGAAACAACGCGGGACATACAGTGGTCGTCAAGGGCAAGGAGTTCAAGCTCCACCTGATCCCTTCGGGTATCCTCTACCCCGATAAAACCTGTATCATCGGCAACGGCGTCGTCATCGACCCCGGCGTGCTGATCGAGGAACTCAAGTACCTGGAAAGTGAAGGTATTTCCGCCGATAACCTGCGCATCTCCGGGCGCGCCCATGTGATCATGCCCTACCACCGCCGCCTTGACGAGGTGGAGGAAGAGCGCCGCGGCGCCAATAAAATCGGGACGACCAAGCGGGGCATCGGCCCCTGTTACGTCGACAAAATCGCCCGGGTGGGCATTCGTATGGCCGACCTGCTCGATCCGGAGGAGTTCCGGGCCAGACTGGAACAGAACGTGGCGGCCAAAAACGAGCTCTTGGAGAAGATCTACGGCGTCGATGGTTTTGACGCGCAGGCGATCTTCGACGAGTACCGTGCCTATGCCGAGCGGCTCCAAGCCTACATCACCGACACATCGGTTCTCCTCGACGACGCCCGCAAGGAAGGCAAGAACATCCTCTTTGAAGGCGCTCAGGGGACGCTGCTGGACATCGACCATGGCACCTACCCCTTCGTCACCTCGTCCCATCCCATCGGCGGCGGCGCCACCGTCGGCGCCGGCATCGGTCCGACGACGATCAACAAGATCCTCGGCGTCGTTAAAGCCTACACGACCCGCGTCGGTGAAGGGCCCTTCCCGACGGAACTGAACGACGAGATGGGCGACCTGATCCGCAAAGCCGGCCATGAGTTCGGCACCACCACCGGACGTCCCCGCCGTTGCGGCTGGTTTGACGCCGTCATCATGCGCTACTCCGTCCGTGTCAGCGGCCTGACCTGCATGGCTGTCACCAAACTGGATGTGCTCGATCAGCTGCCGGTGATCAAGATCTGTGTCGGCTACCGCTATCAGGACGAGGTCATCACTCATTTCCCTGAGAGCTTGAAGAAGCTGGCCCAGTGTGAACCGGTCTATGAAGAGATGCCCGGTTGGATGAGCGACACAACCGGCTGTCGCACCATGGAAGAACTGCCGGAGAAGGCACGCCGCTACGTAAAGCGCCTCGAAGAGCTCTGCGGCTGCCCCGCCTTGCTCCTGGCTGTCGGTCCCGACCGCGAACAGACGATCGAACTGGGAGAGGCTTTTTAGCCGGTTTCGCGCGGCCGCTTTTCGATGTCGCCAGCGACCGCGCGATGGGGAACAGGGCCGCCCCTGGGCGGCCCTGTTTTTTGGCCTGCTTTTTGTCTGTCGCCGCCGCATTTTAATCGAACATTCATATAAAAGAACTATTCGTAACTTGGGCGCAAAGTATTGACAGGAGAAAATGGCATCAGTATACTTCATACTTGGTGAGTGTCCTTAACAGGATGGCTCTTCGGACAAGGAGCGTCTGAAGGTCAAGGCGCCGGCAAGAGGCCCGTTGGTCAAGCGGTCTAAGACACCGCCCTTTCACGGCGGTAACAGGGGTTCGAATCCCCTACGGGTCACCATCTTTCCTTCCGTTAGAATGCTACAAGGTTGTCGAGTTCTTCATGGTTGGCATGAGGCGCTTTTGAGTAGCACGAGGAGCAGTGGTGTAGAGGCCTAACATGCCAGCCTGTCACGCTGGAGAACGCGGGTTCGAATCCCGTCTGCTCCGCCATATACGCTATCAAAGGGCTCGTTTTCGGTTTTAAACTGGGGGCGGGTTCTTTTCTTTTTGTTCCTTTCCTTGACTTTTGCGGAGAAGGGATTATCCTAGTAGAAGATGGAAAAAGCCCCATCCCCTCAATCGGCGATTCAATCACTCCTTAAGGAGGCTGTCGACTTGCCCGATCCGATCGCCTTTTATATCGGCACCCACCCGATCTACTGGTACGGGATTCTGATCAGCAGCGCTTTGCTCATCGGTACGCTCGTGGCGCAGCGGGAGGCGGTGCGCCACGGGATCGACCCTGACTTTCTCTACAACCTGATCCTGTACGCCACACCCTTGGCGCTGATCGGCGCGCGCGCCTATTACGTCATCTTCAACTGGAAGTACTACGCCAACGACCCGAGCGAGGTGGTGGCCATTTGGCACGGCGGCCTCGGGATCTTCGGCGCCCTGCTCGTCGCCTTTGCCTTCGGCTGGTATTACACGCGCAGACAGGGCCTATCTTTTTGGCAGATGGCCGACATTGCAGCGCCGTCAATCATTCTCGGCCAGGCCATCGGCCGCTGGGGCAATTTTTTTAACCAAGAGGCTTACGGCTATCCGACCGATCTTCCCTGGGCGATGATGATCGCCGGCGAGATGCGCCACCCGACTTTTCTCTACGAGTCGATCTGGGACCTGATCGGCTTCTTCCTGCTGCTCGTCCTGCGCCGCCGCCCATGGATGCGCCGGGGCGAGGTGTTCCTCTTCTACCTCGCCTATTACGCTTTTGGGCGCTTTTGGATCGAGGGACTGCGCATGGATTCGGAGATGGTCGGCGACTTCCGGCTGCCCCAGATGCTCAGCCTGGTTTGGATGTTCTCTGCTGTCGCCCTCTATTACTATCGGCGGAAAAAGGGATACGCAGACGAGCCGGCCACGCCGGAGCGGGCGACTTTGGACGCCCATAAGGGCTGAAAAAGGATAGCCTCGGTCACGCCTGACCGTCTGCCCTAACGCTTCACCGCCAGCCTGACCGTCCCGAAAAAAGCCGGCCTTTGGCGCCGAAAGCGATGGGAGCGGTAGAAGCCGCCCCTGGAGGCGGCGCCGGAAGACTTTACCCTGGCAGGGGAAAGTGCTATAATACCAACGGATTTTTGGCAAGGGAAGGACAAGGGGGGGATAATCTGTGAGCAAGCACATCGTCACTGTGCAGAAAGGCGCGCTGCAGGCGACGGCGCAAACCGGCGGCTGCGGCGAATGCCAGACCTCCTGCCAATCGGCCTGCAAGACCTCCTGTACCGTAGGGAACCAGGTTTGCCAGAAAGGCTAAGGTCGAATCGCCATAAGACCGAAGAACCCTCTATTCGCGACCTGAACCGGATAGAGGGTTTTTTCTTCTTGCGCAAATCCCTGCGTCCCTCCCCAGCAGACTGCTTTTTCGACGTTAGATGCAAAGAAAAATGACGATAACAGTGAAGGTTGATGATGCAATCATGACAAACCAACCCGCTTCCCCCTGGTGGTCCGACCTGGTCGGCTACGATTTTTCGGCGCACCTGTTCACCTTTGCCCACGGCGATGTGGCCTTTTGCTATGATGTGAACTCCAACTCGTTGCACCGGCTCGATGAGACAGCGCGGCAGGTGATCGAGGCGCTCGCAGCCGCCCAGGGCGACGGGTCCGTTGCGCGGGAGACCCTTGTGCGTCACGCCAAGATGGACGAAGACATTGTGGACGAGGTGCTGGCCGAACTGGGTGAATTGAAGGCGGCAGGTCTGCTCTTTACCGACGATCGGCTGGCGGAAGGCTTTGCGCGCCGAAAAGAAACGGGGGAGGCACTGCCCGGTAGTTCCTCTTCAGAAGCAAGGGCCGCCACTGCCGTTGCCCCCCCAGCTGACCCTGTCGTCAAAGCCCTCTGCCTGCATGTGGCCCACGACTGCAACCTGCGCTGCGGCTACTGTTTCGCCGGGACAGGCCCCTTCGGCGGCGACCGCAGCCTCATGCCGGTCGAAACAGGCAAGCAGGCTGTCGACTTCCTGCTTGCCCATTCGCAGGGACGCCGGCATGTGGAGATCGACTTCTTCGGCGGCGAACCCTTGCTCAACGTTGACGTTGTCAAAGAACTGGTGGCCTACGCCAAGCGACGGGCTGCCGAAGAGGGGAAAGTGCTCAAGCTCACCTTGACGACAAACGGACTGTTGCTCGATGAGGAAACAGGCCGTTATCTCAACGAAGAGGGGCTGTCGGTTGTCCTCTCCCTCGACGGCCGCCGCGAGGTCCATGACCGCATGCGGCCCTATGCGGACGGCTCCGGCTCTTATGACGACGTGGCCGCCAACCTGCTCGCTTTTGTCCAATCGAGAGGCGGCGAGGATTATTACGTCCGGGGGACCTTCACGGGACACAACCCTGACTTCGCCGCTGACGTCCTGCATATCCACGACCTTGGATTCCGCCACATCTCGGTGGAGCCTGTCGTGGCCCCGCCGGATGTGGACTACGCCCTTCGGCAAGAACAGATCGAAGGCTTGGACGAGCAGTACCGCATGCTGGCCGAGGAGTGCATCCGCCGCGGACGAGCGGGGCGGCCCCTCAACTTCTTCCACTTCAACCTAGACCTGGCCCACGGGCCTTGCTTGGCTAAGCGTCTCTCCGGTTGCGGCGCCGGCTTTGAATACATGGCCGTCGCCCCCAACGGCGACCTCTATCCCTGCCACCAGTTTGTGGGCCGGGAAGACTACCGCCTCGGCAATGTGGCGACCGGCTTGACCGGCCAATCCATTGCCCGCGCCTTCGCCGACGCCCATATCTACCACAAAGCAGGCTGTCCCACCTGCTGGGCCCGCTTCCTCTGTTCCGGCGGCTGCCACGCCAACAACGAGGCGGCGACGGGCGACCTGGGCATCCCGGCGGCGATGAGTTGTCATCTGGCCAAAATGCGCCTGAAATGGGCGCTCTACGCCCAGGCGATGGCGGCTGTGCCGGAAGCGTGACCGATAGACGCCGTCGTGCCGGAGAAATTCCTGATCAAAGCGGCAAGCGGGAAATTTTAGGGTTTCCTCGACAACCTTTCCCATGATATAATATTGGCGGGTTCGTGAGGCCGAAGATGTTGGCATAAACATCCAATTATCACAAGCCCATCAGCAATAAGGGCGCCATCGGTTCGCCCTCGGCGGCGGACTCACTAACAGCATAGCCTCGACAGCTTGTCAGGGGTGGGAAAGGGGGCGCAAATGTCCAAGAAGGATTTCTTTGCGGACAAAATCGCCTGGATCCAGGGGAAATGGACCGAACTCCGCACCAAGTCATTCGGCGAAAAAGCGACGCAAGGCAATGATGGCAACAGGTTGAAGGCACTTCGTGTGAAGTTAGACGAGATCAAACAGGAGATCCGATCGATCGATCTCCAAAACTGGCGGGAAAGCAAAGGGCTAGTCTACGTAGCCCAAGGAGCCGGGGTGCTCCTGCTGGTCGGCGCCATCTCGGCGGCGGCCTTCAACGGAACAACGGCGCTTACCCAACCGGCCGACCCGTCCGGTATCGTAGTCAAGGCCAACGGCATGGTCGACGCCTGCCGGATCGTGATCGACGGACGTCCCGAGTTGATCCTCGCTAACCGCGAACAGGCGGAACAGGTGATCAAAGATACGATCAACTTCTTCTCCTACGGGCAAATCGGCGAAGGCGTCGAGCTGATCGATGTGAAGGTGAAGCAGCAAGTCACCTACGAGAACGTGGAAGTGTCGCCTGATCAGGTCATTTCCAGCGAACAAGCGAAAAAGATGCTCGTCGAAGGCAAAGGCGAGAAGATCCGCTATGTCGTCCAGAAGGGGGACACCCTCTGGAGCGTGGCCGTCAAAAACGGCATGAGCTGGAACGAACTGCGCAAAGCGAACGCCCAATTGGTCAACGAAAACAAATTAAAAATCGGCCAGGAGATCAACCTCACCCGACCGGTCCATTACCTCAACGTGGTCAGTACATACAAGGTCGTCAAGGAAGAAGAGGTGCCCTATCCGACGAAAGTCGAGCGGGACGCCAACATGCGCCCTGGCGCTGTGAAGGTCAAACAGGAAGGCGCCAACGGCAAAAAGATCGCCACTTACGTCGTCAGCAAAGAGAACAACTACCAGTTCGATGAGGAATTGAAGGAAGAGAAAATCTTAAAAAGCCCCGTCCAGCGGGTTGAAGTTCGCGGCGACCGCGTGATGGTAGCCTCCCGCGGCGGCAGCAGCAGAAGCGCCGGCGGCAGTTACAGCGGTGGCGGCAACGGAACCCTCTCCTGGCCCATCGGCGGGCGGCGGATCACCTCTCCCTTCGGCTACCGTGGCCGCGAGTTTCACACCGGAGTAGACATTGACGCCAACACGGGCGACCCTGTCTATGCTGCTGATGACGGTGTAGTCACCTTCGCCGGTTGGGCCGGCGGCTACGGCAAGTGCATCCTCGTCGACCACGGCGGCATCACCACCCGCTACGCTCACCTCTCCCAACTGTACGTCGGTGAAGGTCAGACCGTCAGCCGAGGCGCCAACATCGGTGCAGCCGGATCGACAGGCCGCTCCTACGGCAGCCACCTGCACTTCGAGGTCATCGACGGCGGGGTGCGCAACCCCATGGCTTACCTGAGGTGAGTCAAGCCGATTGGGAATCGACAGTGCTGGACATCAATCTGAACTCGACAGGTAACCTTGAAAGTCACGAATGGTTTTTTGCAGGAAGGCCCCGCCGAGGGGTCTTCTTTTTATCACTCGATCTTTAGACGCAGAAATCAGTCAAAAAGTTCCGTCGCCAAGCGCTTCGGGCGCCTTGCCCCATCGCTTGACACATCCTTCACGATCGGCCTATAATAAAAGCCAAAACATACCCCTGACGGGTATAAAACGTTCGGGAGTGAGCGCCGTGATCGACTTTCCGTCGGTGCAGACCATCGCCATCGTAGGCTTATCGGACAAACCGGGCCGCCCCAGCCGCCATGTGGCGGAGTACCTGAGAGAACAGGGATACCGGATCATCCCCGTCAACCCGACGGCGACGGAGAGCCTCGGGGAAAAGAGCTATCCCGACCTCGCCTCCATCCCGGGCGATATCGAGATCGACGTAGTGGACGTCTTTCGCCGCGCCGAAGAGGTTCTGCCCATCGCCCAGGAGGCCATCGCCCGGGGGGCGAAGATCCTCTGGCTGCAGGAAGGCGTCATCAACGAGGAGGCGGCCAGGCTGGCGGAAAGGGCCGGCCTCACCGTCGTCATGGACCGTTGCATGCTTAAGGAAGACCAGGCTTGGCGGAGAAAGAACCCGAAGGACATCTATGATGTGCTGATCATCGGCGCCGGTCCGGCTGGGCTGACGGCCGGCCTCTATGCGTCCCGGGCGGGACTGCGCACCGCCATCTTTGAAGCTGTCATGCCGGGCGGTCAGGCGGCGACGACGGAAATCATCGAAAACTACCCGGGCTTCGACAAGCCCATCTCTGGCCCGGAACTGATGATGCGCTTCATGGCCCAGGCGCAGCGCTTCGGCGCCGAACTGATCTCCGAGCAGGTGATCAAAACCAGTCTGCGGGGCCATCTCAAGCGCGTCGAGACGCCCGGCGGCGTCCGCTACGCCCGCTCTGTCATCATCGCCACCGGCGCCCAGCCGCGCCGCCTCGGCGTCAAAGGCGAAGCCGACTTTCACGGGCGGGGCGTCTCCTACTGCGCCACCTGTGACGGCGCTTTTTTCCGGGGGCGCAAGGTGGTCGTCGTCGGCGGCGGCAACTCGGCCGTCGAGGAGGCCCTGTTCCTGACCAAGTTCGCCACTGAGGTGACCATCGTCCACCGCCGCGACCAGTTGCGGGCGACAAAGGTCCTCCAGGAGCGGGCCTTCCAGAACCCTAAGATCCGTTTTGTCTGGGACACGGTGATCGAGGAGATCGTCGGCGGTGCCGCAGTGGAGAAGGTGCGCACCCGCAACAGCAAAACGGGTGAGGCCGGTGAGATCGCCTGTGACGGCGTCTTCGTCTTCGTCGGTCATTCTCCGGCAGCCGATTACCTGGTCGACCCTCTGGACCGGACGGAAGAAGGCTATATCGCCGTCGACGCCAACCTGGCCGCCAGCATCCCCGGCGTCTTCGCCTGCGGCGACGTGCGCAACACGGTCCTGCGCCAGGTGGCCACCGCCGTTGGCGACGGCGCCGTGGCGGCCATCTCGGCGGAGCGGTATCTGTCGGGCCATCGTTAAGCAAAAGGCAAGGCTTCGGACGATGCCGCTGCGACGAGTTGAACGCGCCTGCACAAAAACCATGGCCTTTACCCAAGAGAAAGGATGAGACCGCATTGGCCTCTGCCTCTTCCCTCCACAACAAGCAGCGCCGGGTTTACGCGATGGTGGCCCTGCTCGTCATCGCCGGCCTGATGGGTAGCACCATCGTCTACTCCCTCACCGCCCTGCGGGATGCGCCGACACCGGGGCCGGGGCAGGACATCAGCGCTGATAGGGAGAGCCTCAAACAAACCTGGCAGGCTGACATCAAGGGATTGGAAGAAAAGACGATAGCCGATCCGAAAGATGCCTCCCTTTGGCTCGAACTGGCCAACACCCGCTACAACCTGGCCTCTCTCTATCGCTCGACAGGGGACAAGGAAGCTGCGCAAAACACCTTCCGCCGCGCTTATGAGGATTATCAAAAGACCCTGGCTTTGCAACCGGACGATGTCAACGCCCGCGTCGACGCAGCCACATCTGCTTTCTACGGCGACCTGATCGATGATGCCGAAAAGAACTTCAAGGTCGCCATCGAAAAAGACCCGCGCCACCTCAACGCCCGCTACAACTATGGCATCTTCCTCATCCAAGCCAGAAAAGATCCGGCAGCCGCCAAGGCCCAATGGCAGAAGGCGCTGGAGGACGCCAACCCGCCGGAGAAAGAGGCGGAAAGCCTGCAAGAATTGATCCGGCTGGCCGACTCGATGATGCAACCGGCGCCGAAGGGACAAAACCCTGCGACCTCTGCTGCGCCCACGGCCCAGCCGGGAGGACTGGAAGCACCCGATCTGAGCGGGATCGGCCAGAAGCAGCCTTAGATAGGGACAAAGCATAGCCCTGATTGCGCCGCCCTTCGCTGGGCGGCTTTTTTTACCCTGGCAGTCTGAAAAGGATCGCCTGTTCCTCTAAAAAACGGTCGGCTCCCCAATAACCCCCCCTACACCCAGCAACATCTCCGCCACAAAACCCCTAACGGTTGGTATAATGGACGGGCTTTCCGATCTTGCAAGAATTATTGCATATATAAGATGGAAGGGAGCGGGGGGAGAAACATGGGGGAATGGAGAATCGACCCGCCCCAGTGGTGGGTCGCCGGTTTTGTTATGCTCTTTTTGCTCGCCTTCGCCGCTACTTGGCCGGTGATGAGAGCGGAGGGCTTCGGCTGGTATCGCGAATTCAACCGGCGCAAAGCCGAAAGAGACACGCGGCACTGGCGCCTTCTCGAGGGAAAGCAGGTCACCCTCCGCTACTGTGATGAAGATGCCAAACTGGCCCCGAAAGTGCTTCGGGATACTGAGCGGATCTACCCGCAGGTGACGCACATGGTGGGTTATCAACCGACTGTGAAACCGCTCGTCTTGCTCTATCCCGATCGAGAAAGCTTCAACGGCGTCTTCGGCTGGAAAGACCAATCGGCCATGGGCGTCTACTACGCCGGCGTCGTGCGAGTGCTGACGCCCCGCCTCTGGAGCCATGATGACGTTGACATGACCGGTCCCATGGCCCATGAACTGGCGCACATGGTCCTTGACTATCAGACAGGGGGGAACATCCCGCGCTGGCTTACCGAAGGCGTAGCCCAGGAGGCGGAACGCCGCCTGAGCGGCTTCACCCTCTCCCGACCAAAAGGCGACTGGGCAGAGCGGCTCTACCCTTTTGAAGCGATGGACGACGGCTTTGACAACCTGGAGGATCAGCGGCTGGCATATCGGCAATCGCTGTTGGCTGTCGACGTGCTCCGCGACGCCGGTCCAAAGACGCTGAACAAGACCATCGACAAGCTGGCTGCGGGAGCGTCCATCAGCGATGCCATCGCCGAGGCGACCGGCTGGGATTGGGGCACTTTTGTGCAGAAGGTGTATGCAACCGCCCAGAGAGAAAGCGATGGGCGCAGATCGGGGAAAATTGATTTACGCGAATGAGAGGCGCTGCGAAGAAAGAAAACGCCTGCCCGGGCAAGCAGGAATCCGGCCTGGCTGAGAGAATAAAGAGAAGAAGCATTGGCTAATCGACCCCAAGCCGCCGACGCCTTTGCCACAGTAGAAAGGGGAACGATGCTCGTTGGGCAAACTGTTGATTCAGGGGGGGATCCCCCTGGAAGGGCGCGTACCCATCAGCGGCGCCAAGAACTCGACGCTGCCCGTCATGGCCGCCTGTTTCCTGGCCCAGGGCGAGACGATTTTAGAAAATATCCCGGAAATCACCGATGTGGACGTCGTGATGGAGATCTGCCGCGAAATGGGCGGCGAAGGGGAATGGCTGGAGCGCGGCGTCATCCGTCTCCATGTGCCTGATACCATCTCCTGCAAGACGTCTTATACACTGGCCAAGAAGTTGCGAGCATCAAACCTCTTGCTGGGTGCCTTGTTGGGACGCTTCGGCTGGGCCGAGGTGGCCCTGCCGGGCGGCGACAACATCGGCACCCGGCCCATGGATTTACATATCAAAGGTCTCTCTGTCCTCGGCGCTGAACTGAAGATCGAACACGGGTACATCCGCGGCGGCGTGGCCGGCGGCAAGCGACTGAAAGGCGGCAAGATCTACCTCGACTTCCCCTCCGTGGGCGCGACGGAGAACATCATGATGGCCGCCGCCATGGCCCAGGGACAGACGATCATTGAGAACTGCGCCAAGGAGCCGGAGATCGTCGACCTGGCCAACTTCCTCAACGCCATGGGCGCCCGCATCCGCGGCGCCGGTACGGATGTGATCCGCGTCGACGGCGTCAGCGAACTCAGAGGCACTCGTTACACCGTCATCCCTGACCGTATTGAGGCGGGTACCTACATGATCGCTGCGGCGGCGACACACGGTCGGGTGATCGTGGAAAACGTGATCCCCACCCACCTGCACGCCATCACGTCGAAACTGCGCGAGATCGGCGTCCGCGTCGAAGAGGGCGACGATCAGATCTTTGTCGACGGCGCCGGCCTGTTTCGGCCTGTCGATGTGAAGACCCTCCCCTATCCCGGTTTTCCGACGGACATGCAATCCCCGTTGATGGCGCTGCTGTCGACGGTCAAGGGCATCAGCATGATCGTCGAAAACGTGTATGAAAACCGCCTGCGCGTTGTCGACGAACTGCAGCGCATGGGCGCCCAGATCAAGATCGAGGGCCGGACTGCCGTCATCGACGGCGTGGCGCGGCTGTCGAGCGCCCAGGTGAAGGCCTCGGACCTGCGGGCTGGCGCGGCGCTGATCATCGCCGGGCTGATGGCCGACGGCGAAACGGAGGTCTCCTGCCTCCACCACGTCCTGCGCGGCTATGCGCACCTGGAAGAAAAACTGACCGGCCTCGGCGCGCGGGTGCGGCGGATCTCCTAAAGGATTTTTGCGCGGCCCTTTCTCGGCGCATCCTAGGGCTGTTTTCGTCGCGGCTGTCTTCTTTTGCTGCCCGATTGCCCCCTTGTCGCGACTTTGCGCTTCTGCTGCCCGATTGGCCCCTTGTCGCGACGCTGCGCTCCGACCTCTTGATGAACCAGCGATGAGGCCTTGTTGAACCCATCATCGCTGTACTGACGGCGCGCTTGCGCCGCCTGCGTATGTTCGACGAAGCCACCATTTGCTTTCGATGCACAGCACCTATCGCAGAAAGAAGGAAACAGCCGTTGCAGCGGGTCACTGAACTGATCGCCGTACCGGGCGGCCCTGTGCTGACCTTTACCCGGATCGGCAATGTAGATGATCTGATCTCTGCCGCCCAGGAGGAAGATGACCTGCCCTTCTGGGCAGAGCTTTGGCCGGCGTCGCTCGGCTTGGCCGCCTACCTCTGGCGTCAGGTGGACATGCAAGAGCGCCAGGTCCTGGAACTGGGCTGCGGCCTCGGCCTGTCGGGCATCGTGGCCGCCCTGAAAGGCGCCGAGGTGACGCAGACCGACTTCATCCCGGCGGCCCTGGAACTGGCCGGGGAAAACGCCGCCCGAAATGGTGTAAAGACCGAGCGGGTCTGGGCCGACTGGCGGCGCTTTCCCGCTATGGGCAACTTTTCGCTGATCATCGGCTCCGACATCCTCTATGAGCGGACGCTGCACGGTAACCTGGAGACGATCCTGACGACCCACTTGGCGCCAGGGGGCGAGTTTATCATCGCCGATCCTGGTCGAGAATGGGCGGCTTTGTTTTTTGACCGGCTGGACGCCGCGGCGTGGCAGCGGGATCTGTCGATCATCCCGGTCCATCTGGATCGGAAAGAATACGCCATTCGGATTCACCGGTGGCAACGGAGGCAGCATGCGGTATACGACGATTGCTAGCGGCTCCAGCGGCAACTGCGCTTTTGTGGAAGGCAAGCAGACGCGGCTCTTGGTGGATGCCGGTCTGGCGGGCAAGGCGGTGGAAAAGGGATTGGCCGCTGTTGGCGTCGATCCCCGGACGATCGACGCGATTGTGGTCACCCACGAGCACATCGATCACATCCGCGGCGTCGGCGTCCTGGCGCGGCGCTACAAGTTGCCCGTCTACGCCAGCGAAGGTTGCTGGGAGGGCATGAAGCACGCCATCGGCGACGTGCCGGAGGCGCAGGTCCGCCTGATCGATCCCAATAAAAAAGTGACCCTGAAAAACCTGGAGATCGAAGCTTTCCCCACCCCTCACGACGCTCGTGCGCCCATCGGCATGACCATCGACGATGGCGACAGCCGCCTCGGCATTGCAACCGACATAGGCTACGTCACCCGAGGCATGGGCCGCCGCCTCATCGACTGCCAGGGGCTGATCTTTGAAGCCAATTATGACCCGAAGCTGCTGCAAACCGGCCCCTACCCGGCCCACTTAAAGCGCCGCATCGCCTCGGACAAGGGCCACCTCTCCAACCCCGACGCCGGTGAGGCATTGGTCAAGCTCTGCGACGGCGCCGTCCGGCAGGTGCTGCTGTCTCATTTGAGCCAGGAAAACAACCGCCCCGATCTGGCCGTCCATACGGTCGCATCCATCCTGACGGAAAATGAACATGCGGTCCAGCTCGTTGGCGACGGCGCAGTCGCTTTGGAAGGCGTCCTGGCTGTCGCTGAAGGGCGTGCCTTGCCTTGGCCGGAACCGGGAGCGGAAGGCCGCAGCGGCGCCCGAACTGAACAGGTGCGACTATCTGTAGCGCCCCGGTATGAGCCCCACCCCCTGGAGGAAATCTAGCGAGAAGGCGGCATTGTCGCTCGGTGTACAGTTGTTTTGTTGTATAACCGATTCGAACAGGAACGGACAGTTTCGAAACGGAGGAACGCCGGATGAGTTACTTCGAAGAAAAGGGTCCTTATCGGGAGAGCTCCGCGAGTCCTTACAACCATAGGGGCAATTCATCCAATCACTACAGCCAAGGTCCCTATGGCGGCGGTTACCCCTCCGGGCCTTTTGGGAAACCGCCGAAAGGCCGACCCGGACTGCTCTCGTACTTTGTGGTCGCCCTCGCCGCCGCCGTCCTCGGCGGCTACATCTCCCAGTACTTCGCCCCTCATGCGCCAGCCCCTGGGCCGAGCACGCCGCCGCCTTCCGGCTACGCGCTGCCGCCGCAGGTAGCCGACCCGGCCCAGGTAAGCCTGGACGGGAACCGCGTCGTCCAGGTGGCCCGCGCCGTCGGTCCTGCCGTCGTGGGCATTTCTAACCGGGTGCGGGTGAGCCAATTCTTCCGGGGCAACCGCATCGAGGAACAGGGCACCGGCTCCGGCGTCATCTTCGACGGGGCTGGCTTCATCGTCACCAACCACCACGTTGTCGCCGGCGCGGCTGAACTGGTCGTCACCCTCACCGATGGCCGGACTGCTCCGGCCACCCTCGTCGGCTCCGATCCGAAGACCGATCTGGCCGTGATCAAAATCAACCTGGATAACCTGCCTGTCGCCAAGTTCGGCGACTCATCAAAGCTCAGCGTGGGCGAGCTGGCCATCGCCATCGGCAACCCCGGCGGCAAGGAGTTCGCCGGTTCGGTGACCCAGGGCATCGTCTCAGGACTCAACCGCCAACTGAACACGCCGGAAGGCTACGCCTTCAACCTGATCCAAACAGACGCCGCCATCAACCCTGGTAACTCGGGCGGCGCCCTCTTGAACGCCAACGGCGAGGTGATCGGCATCAACTCGATCAAGATCGCCGTCCAGGGCTTTGAGGGCATGGGTTTTGCCATCCCCTCGAACCAGGTCATGCAGATCGTCAACGAATTGCGCGCCAAGGGCAAGGTCTCCCGGGCCGCCCTCGGCGTGACCCTGATCATGGATGTCGACAAAGAACTGGCCCAGAAGTACAATCTGATTGTGGATTACGGCGTCGTCGTCAAGCCGTCGCCGGGCGGGCCTGCCCAGAAGGCGGGCATGCAGAACAACGACATCCTCATCGCCATCAACGACAAGCCGGTTCGCAACCGGATGGAACTGCAAAAAGAACTCTTCGCCTATAAGGTGGGCGACACGGTTAACGTCACCGTCGTCCGGGAAGACCAGAAACAGACCTTATCGGTCACCCTCGGCGAATTGCCGCCGCAGTAAGTCATCACGTCGCGTCAACAGGAACGGGCAGTAAAGGATAAGCGAAAAAGGAACTCCGGCTGGAACCCCACCCATGCGGGATTTCGGTCCGGAGTTCTTCTTGGCAACTACAGAGATGAAGAAAGGCGGATGCAAACGATGACACAGGATATGCACGGCTGCGCCCAGAACGGGCACTGCCATGGACAAGGTCACGATCACGACCATGGACAGGGCCACCACGACTGTCATGGTCACGGTGCCCCATGCCTCGCCCATGGGCATGATGCGCACAGTCATGACGGTCACGGGCAGATTGACAGCCATGGTCATGACGCCCCAGGACACAATGCCCATGATCATGACACTCACGGACATGCCGCTGCGGCGGAAAAGCCGAAACCGTCCTCCTGGGGCTGGGTACCCTTTGCCCTGCTCCTCTCCGGCCTGCTCACCTTCGTCCTGACGCCGGTGGTGGCTTACCAGGGCATCCCCGTATCGGCCCAGCAGCAGCTGCAGCCGGTCCAAGCCCAGACGGTGGCCGAGCAGGAGGTCATGACCGCCGTCAAGGACGCCCTGACCAACCGATTTAAGGCCTTCATGACCGGCGACGCCAAGCTCCTGGAAAAATCCTTCGGCAAACAAGGTGTCGCCGACGCCCTCCAGGACGAAAAGATGGTCTTCAACGAAGCGGTCAAGCAGTTTAAAGACGCCAAACGCAAAGGCGACGTGAAGGTCGAAGTGGTTCCCTACAAGATCGATGTGGACGGCAACAAAGCCCACGTCCTCTTCCGCTATATGGTGACCATCGGCAATGAGCAGCCGATCATGTCCGCCCGCATCTGGGACTTGGCGAAAACGAAAGACGGCTGGAAAGTCGTCGGCAACAGCGCCTTCGTCGACAGCCCGGCTACCGGCAAGGTTGTCAAAGAGGCCAAAGCCTTCCTCACGGCCCTGAAGTTCAACCACACCGAAGCGTTACGCGGTCCTTGGGATACGGGCAATGACCCGCTGAACGCCGTCACCGCCAAGAACATCAAAGCCCTGGCCGGCAAAGGCGGCAGTTGGGAAGTCACCAACGTCACCCTCGGCGACCTGATGACCATGCAGTCGGTCGCCTTCTCAGAAGACGCCAATTGGGCGCGCGTCATGGTCCAGAACAACGAGACACAGCAGAAGTACGTCCTGATCATGGCCAAGGTCCCCCAAGGTAAAGGCGTCCTGGCTGCCGAGAAGTGGGCTGTGTATGGACTGGTGTCGGAGAAGGAATACTTTGCCCAGTAACTCAAGCAAGGTAGGGTAAGCCAGTAAACAAGCAGAAGCAAGCTGATGCCGTCGCCTGGAAAAGATAATACCTGTATTGAATAGTCGAAGCGATACATGCTGAGGCAAATGGAAGAGGGTTAGACGATGCTGCATATCCGCATTGTCGCCGTCGGGAAACTGAAAGAGAAGTATCTGAAAGAAGGCCTCCGGGAGTATATAAAACGCCTGGGGGCCTATTCCCGTTTGGAGATCATCGAGGTGCCTGACGAGAAGGTGCCGGACAAGCCATCTGACACGGAAGCGGCGTTGATCAAGAGAAAAGAAGGTGACCGCCTGCTGGCGGCCGCTGGAGATAAGGATTATATCGGCGTGGCGCTCGATCCTCGGGGGGAGATGTGGTCGACGGAGGACCTGGCGGATAAGATGCGGCGATGGGAACTCTATGGGCCGAACTTGGTCGTGTTCTTCATTGGGGGGACGTTGGGGCTTTCTAAGGAAGTGCATGCTGTGTGTAAGGCCAAGTGGTCCTTGTCGCGGTTGACCTTTCCCCATCAGCTGGTGCGGTTGATTTTGTTGGAGCAGGTCTATCGTGGCTGTAAGGTGAATCGGGGGGAGACCTATCATCGATAGCGCATGGCCTCTGACGGCACGAAGGTCGAAGCGCCGGGAGAGACCTTTGGCGGGGACGGACTAAGGTCCCTCTAACCGTGGTTCGATGAAAGAGGAATGACGGAGTGGTGATAGGAAGAAAGGAACGGTTGAAAAATAAGATCCGCCGACGATATAATAAGCTGGAAATGTATGCGTAAAGAAAGGATTGACCATAACCATGGCGTTGGTGAACGAGAATTACCTGAAGCTTCCCGGAAGCTATCTTTTTTCCGAGATCGCCCGGCGGGTGAATCAATTTAAGAAAGCAAACCCCGAGGCTGACATCATCCGACTTGGAATCGGCGATGTGACGCGTCCCCTCGTGCCGGCCGTCGTCGAGGCCATGAAAAAAGCTGTCGATGAGATGGGCCGCGCCGAGACCTTTCGCGGCTATGGCCCTGAGCAGGGCTATGACTTCCTCATCGGGCAGATCATTGAAAACGACTACAAGCCCCGCGGCATCGACCTCGGCATGGACGAGGTTTTTGTCAGCGACGGGTCCAAGTGCGATACGGCCAACTTCCAGGAGATCCTGGGCATCGGCAACATCGTCGCCGTCACCGACCCCGTTTACCCTGTTTATGTGGACAGCAACGTCATGGCCGGACGCTCCGGCGCCTTCAACGAAAAGGGCCAGTTCGACGACATCGTCTACCTGCCCTGCACCGAGGCCAACGGCATGAAGCCGGAGCTGCCGAAGACACGGGTCGACATGATCTACCTCTGCTTCCCGAACAACCCCACCGGCATGACCCTGACGAAAGAAGAACTGAAGCAGTGGGTCGACTACGCCCGGGAAAACAAGTCGATCATTCTCTATGACGCCGCTTATGAGGCCTTCATTCAAGAAGCACACATCCCTCGCAGCATCTATGAGATCGAAGGCGCCCGCGAGGTGGCTGTCGAATTCCGCAGCTTCTCCAAAACGGCCGGCTTCACCGGCACCCGTTGCGCCTTTACCGTCGTGCCGAAAGAGGTCATGGCCTACGACCGCGAAGGCAGAGCCTACAGCTTGAACGGGCTCTGGCTGCGTCGGCAGACGACCAAGTTCAACGGCGTTTCCTACCCGGTTCAGGCGGCTGCGGCGGCCATTTATACCGAAGCCGGCAAAAAGCAGGTCAAGGAGACCATCGAGTACTACATGGAAAATGCCCGGATCATCCGCGAAGGCCTCGTCGAAGCCGGCTATAAGGTCTTTGGCGGCGTCAACGCCCCCTATATCTGGCTGAAGACCCCCGACAACATGAGCTCTTGGGACTTCTTCGATAAGCTGATCAGCGTGGCCAACGTGGTCGGCACGCCCGGCGCCGGCTTCGGCGCCAGCGGCGAAGGCTACTTCCGCCTGACCGCCTTTGGCACCCGGGAAAACACGGTGAAGGCGCTGGAGCGGATCCGGACACGGATGTAAGCCCTTTTGCTTGGTCCGACTGTGGATATCACCGCAACAGGGCCAGAGCCACAGAAAGCTGGAAAAAGATAGAACGAGAAAGAAGCGACAAGGGAGTGATGAGGCCCCCTTGTCGCTTCTTTACAGTGGTGTGAGACCGGAGAACCGCCTACCTGGTCATCTGATCGGCCACGGTCATCCCTGACAGGGCTGTTCCCAAGGTCCCGGCGCCGGGAAAGACCGTATCGCCGCAGAACCAGAGATCGGACTGACCGGAGCGGACAGGATAGCTGCGCAGCCAACTGAGGGGACCGGTGGGGATGTAGCCGCCGACCTTGCCCTGATGGCGGCCGGTGAAGCGCGCCCAGGTGACCGGTGTTCCCGGCAAGACCTGTTCGATAGTCGTCTGAAAACCGGGAAAGCTCCTGGACACCGTATCGAGGATCCGCTGCTGATACGCTGCCTTCAAGCTGTCATAGCGACCAGGTTCCCACCACTGGGCCACGGCGGTGTGGGTGGAAATAGTGATCGATCGTTTCCCTGCCGGAGCGAAAAGCCGATCCTCCGGCGAAGAGAGGGAGAGCAGGAACTGGTTTCCTTCTGTCGGCGGCAGGTCGTAAGATCCGATGAATTGATGAAAGAGACGGTCGCCAGGGGCGCTAGCTTGACGGCACCCACCGCGGCCAGGCAAGTCGCTCGTATCTTTACAGCCCACATAGAGGACGAAAGCGCCCCAGGCCGGCCGGCGCTGTTCACGCGCAACATCGACGGCGACGGCTTTTCTGAGCCCTTCCGGGAGGAGGTGGTGGAGGCTGTGCAGCGAGTTGTTCAGGACCAGCCTCTTTCCCATAAACCCTTCGCCGTATTGGTTCGTCACCAGCCAGCCGGCGGCGCTTCGTTCGACGGTCCGAATGTCACAGTGTCTTCGAATCTCGCCGCCATCTCGGATGATGGCGTGGGCCAGGTCTTCGGCCACTGTGGCAAGACCGCCGCGGATGGCGAAAGCGCCTCGGTGGAAGGTAGAAAGGGCGGCATAGCCCAAAAAGGCGGGGCACTGTTCGGCTGTCGTCTGGACGCTGTCGATGAGTTGGCCGTTTAAAAAACAGAGAAAGCGCCGGGCTTTCTCCAGGTCGAAACGCTGCAGCCTGTCGGCGATCGTGCTGGTGAGAAAGGGCAACAAGCGGACGGTTTGACTGTCGGCCAGCGAAAGCAACCGGACGGCTGTTGCGACGTCCGTCGGCGGGAAGAGGGGACGCCTCCTGATGACCGGGTCGAGCCACTGGGCGACCTGAAGGGCCTCTTCAAAAAAAGCGATTACGCGGTCGCTTTCCCGAGGGAACTGGCGGCTCGCCTCTTCATACCAGCGCGTTTTCGAGCGCCAGTAGGGAAAAGCACCGTCGGGGAGATGGATGTCCATGATCACCGGCGGTGCTTCCCATTTTGGTAAGGGGATGCGCAACCGGCCGTAAAGATCATGAAGAACGCCGCCTGCTTCTAAGCCCATTCCGACGGTTGCCCCGGCGGCAAAACGGTAGCCGCCCCGCTCAAACCTTCCGGCGCAGCCGCCCAGCGCTCCCGATCGCTCACAGAGGAGGACCCGTTGCCCCTTATGGGCCAGACAAGCGGCGGCAGTAAGACCGCCGAATCCGGCGCCGACAATGATGACGTCGTAAGGAATGGTTCGTTTCATGATGCGCCCTCGTTTACCTATTTGATCCCATCAGGCCTCATTAGTACCCATAAACCTCTATTAACCCCCGCTGGTTCTCATCAACCCCGCCAGCTCCCTTTAGCCCACGCCAGCGCCCATCAGCGCCGCCAGCTCCCGTTAGCTCACGCCAGCCCTCATCAGCGCCCATTAGCTCCTGTTAACTTCTATTAATTTCCATCAACCGCCACTCCCTCTCCTTAGCGCCGATCCCTTTCATTAGGTCCCAATAGCACCTTGCTGCCTATTACCATACCGCTGTGATATACAAATGTAAAGGCCTTGTTCGGCGAAGTGGGCGTGAACGCATCAGACGGGAGCCCTTGAGAGTGGGCTCGGTTGCGCCATCGCTGGTCGGGTTGCCGGATCAATTGACAGCCCTTCCAGGCAGTTTTATACTTAAAATAGCATTCACAAAACCGATCAGGGGGGGTACGATGAAGAAGACAGTCATCCTCAACTTGGCGAAGTTGAACTACGATCACCAGATTGACCTGTCCCCGATCTCGGCGCTGACCACCGTCACGGCCTATGACAGCAGCAGCCCCGAGGAGATCATCGAACGGCTGCAAGGCCAGGACATCGCCATCACCAAGGAATTGCCCATGGGAAAAGACCTCATTGCCCAATTCCCACCATCGATCCGACTGATCTGTGAAGCCGGCACCGGTTTTAACAACATTGACCTGGATGCCGCCCGGGAAAAGGGCATCACCGTATGCAACGTTCCCGGCTACAGCACAGAAGGCGTCGCCCACTTGGCCATCACCTTCATCTTGAACCACAGTTCCTCTCTGTCGCGCCAGCAGATCATGCTCAGCCGGAAGAATTTCGTCAACTTCACCGAACACCTGACTGTGCCGCACTTCGAGGTCAACGGCAAGACCCTCGGCGTCATCGGCGGCGGTGCCATCGGCCGGGAAGTGATGAAGGTGGCCGTCGCGCTTGGGATGGATATCCTCGTCTACGATCCCATCCCGCGCGATTGGGGCAACCCTCGGATTCAATCGGCCAGCCTGGAGGATCTGCTCCGGCAGAGCGATTTCGTCACCCTCCACTGCCCCCTGTTGCCTGAAACACGGCACCTGATCAACAAAGAGCGGCTGAGTCTGATGAAGCCTACGGCCTATCTTGTCAACACCTCCCGGGGTCCCCTCGTCAAGGAGGCCGATCTGATCGAGGCGCTGCAGCAGGGCAAGATCGCCGGCGCGGCCCTGGATGTGCACGAGGTGGAACCGCTGTCCCCCGACAGTCCCCTGTTCACGCTGGACAATGTGGTCCTCACCCCCCATATCGGCTGGCAGCGCCTGGAGTCGCGGCAGCGGCTCTTTAAGCTGATGGCCGGCAATATCGAGGCCTTCTTGAAGGGTTCGCCCATCAATGTGGTGAGCTAGACATCGGTGCAATATCGTTGCGATGAACCGTTCTCTGCGAAAAAGCTGGGACGGTTCTTTTTTTGCCAGAAAGCGACTAGGGCGCTAGCGGGACTCCATTTAACATGGCTTGGACGCTCACCATGGATGGGGGGAAGAGCCCAGCTACGGGGCCTGGTTGTCTATTACGAAATGAAGCCAAATCGAGGGATGCAAATATGCATTAGAAAGCATATTTGCAAAATTTTTTAACTTTTTTCGCAACAGAGGCAGGGATTTGCGTGAACTTGTCAAATGATTTGAATCAAGTGATAGAAGTATCAAGTTTACTTTTGTGCGAGCGAGCGATAAGGCCGGCAGGGCCGCATGAAATTCACTTACGATGCAAAAGGAGGTTGAACAGCTCTCCTAAAATCGTAACAAAAAGGAAAAAAGCGGAACTTTTTGTTTAGACTATTCGTCTACTTCGTAAAGAGGATAGCACAGAGGTCTTTATCCATGAATCCATCGGTTTCTATTTCCAAAGCCAGTCTAATGCTCGGCGTTACCCCCCACTGAACCGAATGAAGAAATGGTGCAGGACGTAGTCTCCATCATTACGAGCTTTAGCGCCCGGATCTATGGCGCATGAGGCAGGCGGAGGATCAAACAAACCCTCGATTAATTGCAAAAAGAGGGTGTGCTGGAATGAAAATCACCGCTTGCGGCGAGCTATGCTGGAAAGGGCCTGTATCCGAAACGGGATCGAGTATACGAAAGTGAAGCCCGCCTTTACGTCGAAGATCGGCTTGTACAAGTATACCCACCAGTATGGTCTGGACGTTCACCACGGCGCGGCCCTGGTCATTGCCCGAAGGGCTTACGGAATGCGAGAAAAAGTCCCGAGGCTCTTGCGGGAAAAACTCCTTCCCACATTCAAAAAAACCACCGAATGGAAACGATGGTCCATGGTCCATCAGCGGATCGAAAAAGAAGCGAAAATCATCACGAAAGGAAGTGTAACACCTGAGTTTTGGCGGTCACACCGGAAAGAGATCCTCGGACTAACCTCGAACTTGTAGCGTAACGTACATAGTGGTCTTCGTACACGCGGTGAAAGGCGAAGACGACGGTGAACCTTACGGAAGGGGTAACACCCCTCGCTGTGGTGGACTTCCCTATCTTTGCTAGGGGAGGCGGTGGCAACACCCTATGGCGTACAAGTGATGGCTTGTATCCGAGGAAATCGAATCCTGTGAGATTTCCCACGCTGAGGTAGTCGCCAGCGTGCCAGAATCGTAACAGAGTCGATTTGTTATGGTTTTGGAAACCAGGGCAATCTATGGACGCTTATGTAGGCAAGGTGCTACGCATCAATCTGTCGGAACAGACGATCAAGTGCGAACCCCTCAATGTGGAAGCGGCGAAAAAGTTCATCGGTGGCCGAGGTCTCGGCAGTTATCTGCTGTCCCAAGAGATCGATCCTGCCATCGATGCCCTGAGCCCTGAGAACAAAGTCTTCATCATGACCGGCCCCTTGACCGGCACGAATGCACCCACAGGCGGGCGTTACATGGTGATCACCAAGTCGCCCTTGACCGGCGCCATCGCCTGCTCCAACTCGGGTGGTTTCTGGGGACCGGAGTTGAAGAACGCTGGCTATGACATTGTCGTCTTGGAAGGCAAGTCGGAAAAGCCCGTCTACATCAGCATCCAAGACGACAAGGTGGAGATCCGCGACGCTGCTCATCTCTGGGGGATGAAGGTCAACGAAGCGACGGACAGGTTGCTGGAAGAGGCGGGCGATCCGAAGGCCCGCGTCCTCTGTATCGGCCCGGCCGGGGAAAACCTCTCGCCCATGGCGGCGGTGATGAATGACCGCTTCCGCGCCGCCGGCCGTTCCGGCGTTGGCGCTGTTGTCGGCTCGAAGAACGTCAAGGCCATCGTCGTGCGCGGCTCTGGCAAGGTGCAATTGGCCGACGCGGAGCGGATGAAGGGCATCTTGAAGGGCGTCATGGCCAAAATCCGGGAAAACGGCGTCACCGGACAGGGCCTCCCCACCTACGGCACGGCCGTGCTCGTCAACATCATCAATGAGAGCGGCGTCTTCCCTACGCGCAACTTCCAGACGGGCGTCTTTGACGATGCCGAAGCCATCTCCGGCGAGACGCTGGCCGAGAAATACCTCCTGAAAAAGGATCCCTGCTACCGTTGTCCCATCGCTTGCGGCCGCTACACCAAGGCCGATGAGATGGAAGGCGGCGGACCGGAGTACGAAACCATTTGGTGTTTCGGCTCCGACTGTGGCGTCAACGATATGAAGGCGATCATCAAGGCCAACCACCTCTGCAACGAGTACGGCCTGGATACCATCTCGGCTGGTGCCACCATCGCCTGCGCCATGGAGCTCTTTGAAAAGGGCTACATCAAGGCCGAGGAAGTGGACGGACCGGAACTGACCTGGGGTAACGCCGACGCCATCGTCGAGTGGACAAAGAAGATGGGCGCTGCTGAAGGTTTCGGCGCCAAGCTGGCCATGGGCTCTTACCGCCTGGCCGAGTCCTACGGCGTCCCCGAGTATTCGATGACCGTCAAGAAGCAGGAGCTGCCGGCTTATGACCCGCGCGGCATCCAGGGGCACGGCGTCCAGTACGCCACGTCCAACCGGGGCGGCTGCCACGTCCGCGGTTACATGATCTCGCCGGAGATCCTGGGCCTGCCGGAAAAACTGGACCGCTTCTCCCTGGAAGGCAAGCCGCTTTGGGCGAAGATCTTCCAGGACCTGACCGCTTCTATTGACTCCGCCGGTATGTGCCTCTTCACCTCCTTCGCCCTCGGCGCCAGCGACTACGCCGATCTGCTGAGCGCGGCCACAGGCGTTGAGTGGACGGCCGATGAGGTGCTGGCAGCCGGCGATCGCATCTACAACCTGGAGCGCCTTTTCAACATGCGGGCCGGGCTGACGAAGGCCGATGACACGCTGCCGAAGCGCCTGCTGGAAGAGCCGCTGCCGGAAGGCCCCTCTAAGGGCTGGGTGCATAAGCTCGACGAGCTGCTGCCCCTCTATTACGAGGCCCGCGGTTGGGACGCCGACGGTGTGCCGACGAAGGAGAAATTGCAAGCGCTGGGGCTGGAATAGGCATAACGATGAATAGATAGACAGGGGAGGCCGAGGCTTCCCCTGTCTGTTTTTCCTTCCTGCGTCCCGGCGCGCCAACAGGTCGGGCGAGGGCTTTTTTGCCGGATCTTCTATGGGCTTGTCTTATTCATCAGGAGCGGATAGCGGAGGCAGGCGCGCTTTTAGGTCAGACGCCGCACTCTTCGATCAGCTTCTTGGCTTCGACGTACATGGCGATGCCGGCGGCCACTTTTTTCGCTTCCTTCATGGCCAGGACGACGGTGGCCGGTTCATGGACTACGTCGCCGCCGGCGAAGACACCCCGCCGGGTGGTCATGCCGTAAGGGCGTTCCCGGGTGATCACGTAGCCATTGGGGTCGACTTCGATGCCGCCGGCCGAGGAGATGATCCGCGCGGCAGGGCGCTGGCCGATGGCAAGGATGATCTTGTCGGCAGGAAGCGTCTGCTTCTCCCCTGTGGCGACAAGCTGGTTCGACTCGTCGATGGCCATCGACTCCAGTTCGATGGCGGTCACTTTTTCGTCGCCGAGGAAACGGGCTGGCGAGGACATCCAGCGGAAGGTGACACCTTCGGCGCGGGCGTGCTCGAACTCGCTGCGCAGCGCCGTGATCTCCGATTCCCCGCGGCGGTGGACGACGGTGACGCCGGAGGCGCCGAGCCGCAGGGCGGTCCGGGCGGCGTCCATGGCCACGTTGCCGGCACCGATGATGAAGACCTTGTCGCCGATGGAGACGGGGATCTCGCGGGGGCTGATCTTGCCGCTGTTGGCCAGGGCGACGATGCGCAGGAAGTAGGAGGCCTGTACGACGCCGGCCAGGTCGTTGCCGGGGATGTCGAGCCGTTTGGGCAATGCGGTGCCGGTGCCGATGAAGATGGCGTCATAGCCCTCTTGGAACAGTTGGTCGATGGTGATGTCTTGGCCGACGAGCACCTTGTTGCGGAAGGTGACGCCGAGCCGTTCCATTTTGCGGATCTCCCGGCGTACCACCTCTTTGTTCAGGCGAAAGTCGGGGATGCCGTAGATGAGGACGCCGCCCGGTTCCTCTTGGGCGTCGAAGACGGTCACGTCGAAACACTGCTTGGCCAGGTCGCCGGCGACGGTAAGGCCGGCCGGGCCGGCCCCGATGACGGCCACCTTGCCTTTGTTCTGGACGGGGCAGGCTTCGGGCTGGGTGATCTCCATTTCAGCGTCGAAGTCGGCGATGAAGCGCTCCAGTTTGCCGATCTTGATCCCTTCGCCTTTTTTGTTGAGGATGCAGTGGCTCTCGCACTGCTGCTCATGGGGGCAGACGCGGCCGCAGACGGCGGGGAGGTTGCTGCGGCGGGCGATGATGGCGCTGGCCTCGCCGATGTTGCCGTTGGCCAAGGCTTTGATGAACTGGGGAATCTCGTTCTCAATGGGGCAGCCGGCACGGCAATGGGGCTTGGCGCAGCCGAGGCAGCGCTTGGCCTCGGCGATGGCCTGGCGCGGCGTGAACCCCTTGTCGATCTCCTCAAAGGAGAGATCGACCACGTCGAAATCGCTTTTTTTATCGATGATCATATGAAATCACCTGTTCGAAAAAAATCAAGGATGCCAGCCAACCTGGAATAAGGATCATTCCATATCGGTTCGAAGGAATCCTTCCGCATTAGAGGATTTTTCATCGTTTGCTCAAAGGTTGTTCATTATATGCATGTTTGAAAGGATGTATCTATGTTAAGAGTGTGATCTGACTAGCGCAAGGTTTGCGTGGAGAGGCGAAGCTGCGCTATACTTTGAATTTGTCCAATGGTTCACCCTTCGATGACGCATGCTGGGTATAGGGTGACTCCGTTTGTGATCGACTATGGCTGGAATGACGGGATTTATGAACGGACGAAGGGTTTTCTGAATGGAACGAGGGTTTACTGAATGGAACGAGGGTTTACTGAATGGAACGAGGGTTTACTGAATGGAACGAGGGTTTACTGAATGGAACGAGGGTTTACTGAATCCTGAATCAGTGACAGGATAAAAAGTAAATAGTCGAAATTCAGCGCATTTCCCCGTATAATAGAGATAAACGAGTTTAATCGGAGTGATTTAAACTCACCGACGGGGTGAATGCATGACCATGAAGAAGTTCATTATCGAGCAATCGAATGAGGAGCTTACACCGGTAACTGGATTGGCGCTCGTGGGCGCCTTGTTAAGAAAGACTTCATTGAAATTGCGATTGGATAAGTTCACTGTGCCCACTTGTTTGACACCAGATATAAGCCACGGAACTGTTGCTCTGAGCTACCTGGGCCTTCTCTGTCAGGGAAAGAATGACTTCGATGCGATTGAGCTGGCTCGTGGAGATGACTTTTTTCGATACGCCATGGGCGTCGACATCGTACCCTCCAGTCCCACGTTACGACAACGATTTGAAAAGGTTGTTGAGACGGATTTGAAATGGAACGACATCATTATGGAAGAATCTGCTCGTCTCATCAAAAAAGCAAAAGCTCCCCTGACACCTGTTCGGGTCGGCGCTACAGACTATCTGACGGTAGACGTAGATGTGACGCCATTGGATAATTCCGGTTCCAAAAAAGAGGGGGTGACGCGCACCTACAAAGGTCATGATGGCTTTGCGCCCATACTGGCCTACCTCGGTCAGGAAGGCTACTGCATAAACGTTGAGCTGCGTCCGGGCAAAGATCATAGCCAGAAAGGAACGCCCCAGTTCTTAACAAAGAGCATCAATTACGCACGCCAGTGCGGAGCTGAGAAGCTTCTGGTACGCATGGATTCCGGCTTTGACAGCGTCGATAACATACGTGTCCTCCGCGCAGAGAATGTTGACTACATAATCAAACGCAACCTTCGCCAAGAAACTCCCGAAATGTGGAGGGACATCGCCCTTAAAAATGGGCAGGCCCGAATTGTTCGGGAAGGAAAAGTGGAGTATATGGGCAGTGTAATGTGGAAGGTCGGCAATATGGAACAACGTGAACGGGTGGTTTTCCATGTCGTGGAACGAACCATCTTGTCCAATGGGCAGCAATTGCTGCTTCCAGAGTTAGAAGTGGCCACGTACTGGACGTCGTTACCCGTCTCGCCGGAAGAATTGATCCATTTGCAAAGAGATCACGGAACCAGCGAGCAATTCCATAGCGAGTTAAAAACGGACCTTGATTTGGAACGACTGCCTAGTGGAAAATTTAAGGTCAATGATCTGGTCTTTCATTTCGGTGCGCTTGCCTATAACCTGCTTCGCATCGTTGGTCAAATGAGCTTACACCATCCGGATTCTCCCCTAAAGAGAAAGGCCCATACGCAGCGCCGCCGGATACGCACGGTACTTCAAAATGTGATCACCATTGCGTCTCGATTGGTGAGACATGCCAGACAAGTGAAGCTCCGGCTCGGGGCGCATAGTCCCTGGTACGCAACGTTTAAGGATCTCTATCTTGCTTTTTCGTAAACGGCAAGAATTTCCTAAAAAATCAAATTCATTCGATGGGATAGACCTTTGGATGTAAAATGTGTCAAAGGTTAGCTTTGCTATACGCTTTTATGGATCTCGTTTCTTGACGGCACCACCTTCTTTGATAAGGCGACGTGTTCAAATGGCTATCTAAGGAAATTGGATTAAATTCTTGTAATACGAATTACTTTTTGTGGAAAATCATTGGGGTACTGCCAAGTCGACTCACGGATTCAGGTGAATGGAACGAGGGTTTGCTGAATGGAACGAGGGTCTGCTGAATGGAACGAGGGTTGACTGATGGATAGAGGTTTTGTAAATGAATGAAGGGCATAAGGATGGTGTTCGCAGTTGTTTCCGATCGTGACGGCCATGGGCAGTTTGCCTGTCGATAGTTATGCAGAGGCGAAGGCGTTGGTGGCGGCAGGGTGTCCCCAAGCGCCGCACTGCCCGCAGCTTCCTGCTGTATGTCAGGAAGATCTGCTGCTGGAACAGGGGCTTGCCCCCTGGGAGCGCGCGGGGCTGATCCGGCGTCTTCCTGACGGAAGACCCGTCGTTGATCGCGCTGCTGACGGGTTTGCCGATGCGTTGGCGCGGTTTTCCCGGATTTGTGGCGTCGGGGAATGTGGCGTCGATGAGCCCATCGAGTGGTACAGCAATGACGAGTCACTTTTTGCGCAGAAAAGCCCGAACTATCGTCGCTTCCGCCAGGACCTGTTGGAGCGGGCCTGGCCGGGGAAGGTAAACTGGGTCAAGGCGCAGTTGGCTGGGCCGCTGACGACGGCGCGGTACGTGACCGATGAGCGCGGGCAATCCCTGCTGGATGACCTGCAACTGCGGGAACTGGTTCTCGCGTCGGCGGCGCTGCAGGCATCCTGGATGGCGAGCGATCTGCGGCGGCTTCCCTGGCCGGTGATGATCTTTGTGGACGAGCCGGGGCTGAGTGGGGTGGGGAGGAAGTCAGACGATCCTGCCGGTTGTGCTCCGAGGGGCGCCGCTGAATTAGACGGTGCTGCCGGTGCGGGTCTAGGTCCTATTGAGAACAGGGGGGATGCCGACTGTGACGGAAATGTGGTTGACGTCGATCTGGCCCGCCGGTTTGTTCAGACGATGGCGCAGGCAGTCGGCCAGACGGGTGCGCTGGCAGGACTGCACTGCTGCGCCGATACGGACTGGTCGCTGGTTCTGGACAGCGGCGTCCATGTCATCAGCTTTGACGCCTGCCGTCATTTCGAGGGGATCGTCCGCCATGCCGAAGCGGTGGCGCGCTTTTTGTCTCGCGGCGGCCTGCTGGCCTGGGGGCTCGTGCCGACCGAGCCGAGCGAGCTAGCCGTCGCGACGACGGAGGGACTATTGCAAAAGCTTGCCGGTCAAATGGCTGTGATGGAAGACTGCGGAGTCTCTGGCGATGCGATGCGGCGGCAGTTGATCCTGACGCCGGCCTGCGGCTATGGGCTGCGAACGGTTGCCGAAGCGGAGAGGGCTTATCACCTTCTCGGACAACTGGCTTCTCGTCTCAAGAACGCCGTTCGTCTGTGAACGGGGGGGAACGCAACCGGCCGATGCCGGGAAAGGTCGTAGTGAGGAAGGGATAGACGATGACTTCGCTGCCGATTGAGGCAATTCTGCCCGCCTTGAAGGAAGCGCTGCGCGTCCGGACGAGCACGGTGCTGGTGGCACCGCCCGGCGCTGGCAAGACGACGCGGGTGCCGCTGGCGTTGCTCAATGAGCCCTGGTTAGCAGGTCGTCGCATCATCATGCTGGAACCGCGCCGCCTGGCCGCCCGTTCGGCTGCTCGGCATATGGCAGTGAGCCTTGGAGAGGCGGTTGGGGAGACGGTGGGCTTTCGGGTTCGGCTGGAGACGCGGGTAGGGCCGAGCACAGCCATTGAGGTAGTCACCGAAGGGGTGCTCACTCGGCGCCTGCAGGCCGACCCGGCGTTGGAAGACGTGGGGCTGGTGATCTTTGACGAGTTTCATGAGCGAAGCCTCGCAGCTGACTTGGGGTTGGCGCTTTGCCTCCAGTCACAGGCGCTCTTGCGCGAGGACCTGCGCATCCTGGTCATGTCGGCCACCCTGGACGCTGAGCCCGTGGCGGCTCTTCTGGGAGATGCGCCTATCATCGCCAGTGAGGGGCGCCCTTTTTCCGTCGATACGCGGTATCTGGAAAGGCGTACCGAGGGAACGATGGAGGCACAGGTGGCCCGGACAGTCCGGGAGGCCTTGCTGAATGATGAGGGCGACATCCTTGTTTTCTTGCCGGGCATGAAAGAAATCAGGCGGGTGGAGGCACGACTGGTCGAGATGGGGGTGGGAACAGGAAAGGTACGAATCTGCCCGCTGCACGGCGGCCTGCCCCTGGATGCTCAAGATCGGGCGATCGCGCCGTGCCCCCCCGGAATTCGCAAGGTCGTCCTGGCCACATCGATCGCGGAGACCAGCCTGACAGTAGAAGGCATCCGGGTCGTCGTTGATAGCGGGCTTATGCGTGTGCCCCGCTTCTCACCGCGAACGGGAATGTCGCGGTTGGAAACCGTTCCGGTCTCGCGGGCGTCGGCTGATCAGCGCCGGGGACGAGCGGGGCGCTTGGGTCCGGGGGTCTGTTACCGCCTGTGGACACAGCCGGAGGATCTGCGGCTTGCGCCGCGCAGCGCGCCGGAGATCTTGGAGGCTGATCTGGCGCCGCTTGCGCTTGAACTGGCTGCCTGGGGAATCAAGGATCCGGGAGAACTGCAGTGGCTTGACCCTCCGCCTGCAGCCGCCTTTCTGCATGCCCGGGAGTTGCTGATCCAACTCGGAGCGCTCGAAGCCGATGGACAACGCGGCACAGGCGGCCTGATCACGCCGCAGGGCCGGCGCATGGCTGAGGCGGGGCTGCATCCTAGGTTGGCCCATATGGTCCTCCAGGCGATCCCAATGGGTCTTGGGAAAGTGGCCTGTCGTCTTGCCGCGATTTTAAGTGAACGAGACTTTTTTCGAGACGGTGGTGTCAGGCGGGACGCGGACTTGCGATTGCGTTTGGAGGCCTTGGACGGGAATTTTCGCGACTCGGAAGACGTCGGTGCCGCTTTTGGCGTCGCCGTCGACTTGGCGGCGCGCCGGCGGATTCTCGCCGAGGCGAGCGCTTTGCAACGGGCCTTTGGTCTGCGAGATGAGCCCTGCGACGAAAAGAGCGAGGCCTATGTTGCCAGTCAGCCGGAGAAGGTGTTGCCTGTTTTTATGGAGGAAGATGTTTGTCGGTCTGACAGGTGGGAGAGCTGCGTCGACGCCTGCGGACTTCTGCTCGCCTTCGCTTTCCCCGACCGGATCGGCCAGCGACGGCCAGATGGCCGTTTTCTGCTGCGCAACGGCCGAGGTGCCGCTTTCGCCGATGTTCAGCCGCTCTGCAATTCACCTTATCTGGTCGCGGCGGAGCTGGACGATCAGGGACCGGAGAGCCGCATCATTTTAGCTGCGCCGGTCGAGTCGGAAGATTTGGAGAGATATTTTGGGGGCCAGATCGAGAAGGAAAGGCTTGTCGTCTGGGAGCGCTCCAGTCAAGCCGTGCGGGCTCGTCAGCGCGAGCGCCTGGGTGCGCTGGTGTTGCGTGAAAGGTCCCTCGCCGATGTCGAACCGGAAGCGATCCAAAAGGCGCTACTTGCCGGAGTCCGAGAAGAGGGGCTCGCGATCCTTTCTTGGACTAAGGCGGCTCGGCAATTCCAAGAACGGCTCCAGTTCATGGCACGCTGGGACGATGATTGGCTGGATGCATCCGATGAGGCGCTCCTGGCGAAACTGGAGGACTGGCTAGGTCCGCATCTGTATGGAATGAAAAGCCGCAACGATCTGCAGCGGCTCGATGTGAGGGAGATTCTGGAGGCGACGCTTACCTGGGATAGGCGACGGGAACTGGATGAATGCGCGCCCACGCATATCCTCGTTCCCAGCGGCCGGCGCGTTCCCATCGATTATGGAACACCGGAAGCACCGGTGCTGGCCGTCCGGCTTCAGGAGATGTTTGGCCTGAAAGATACACCGCGGATCTGCCGGGGCAGGGTTCCTCTGACGCTGCACCTGCTCTCCCCGGCTCAGCGCCCAGTTCAGGTCACTCAGGATCTCGCCAGCTTTTGGCGGGACGCCTATTTTGAGGTGCGCAAAGATCTCAAGGGGAGGTATCCGAAACATTATTGGCCTGAGGATCCGAGGGAAGCGATACCGACAAGCCGCGTCAGGCCTGATAGGTGAGGGACGGCATATCTGAGGACTCCCTTCAATG